>JBGTHH010001036.1:0-9614 GCA_041746275.1 Pirellulaceae bacterium
ACCCGATGGAGCGGGCGGTCCAATTCGTTTCACCAAGCCACCATCCCCTCATACGTGAGTAGTTAATGTTTTCCGCCACGATTCGACAGCCGCGGATGATCCTACAGAATTCGATAATGCCGCTCCTTTTGTGCGGGGAAGCTTGACCGAGACCCTTGACGCGCGTTAAGGAACTGTTAGTTTGAAATCTGCCAATGTGGGGTAGTGGTAAGTAAACCTCCATTCCCTTCCTGGTGTTCACCAGGACTTTGGCCAACAAAAGAGTGTCGCGACATTTGCTATTTTCGTTTCTTCTAGGAGGTTCTGACATGACACGCCGTATACGTTCAGGTTTCACGCTGGTGGAGCTGCTGGTGGTGATCGCCATCATTGGCATCTTGGTAGCTTTATTGCTACCGGCGGTTCAAGCCGCTCGTGAGGCCGCCCGCCGCATGCAGTGCGGCAACAATCTCAAGCAGATCGGCTTGGCGCTTCACAACTATCACGACACGTATAAGTATTTTCCGCCGGCCCGCCTCCGCACAGCCAACTCGCCTGTACAGCCCAATTCCTGGAACACCAACAATGTTGGTTGGCATGCACGAATCCTGCCCCAGATCGAGCAAGGACCGTTGTATGATCGGATTGATTGGTCGCTGTATGACGGTTCGTCAAATGCCTTCCATAATCTACCTCGCAGTACGGTGCTTTCCGCGTATCTGTGCCCATCGGATCCCGGTAAGGGGTCATTTCCATGGGTGGATCGAGCTACCGGGATACGTTATACGGGTTCAACTCTCGTACCTGGCGACGCTCCCACAAACTACGCTGGTTGCATTGGCCACGACGTTCAACTTCGCCCCGCTGCGACGACTCGCGGCTTTCTAGCCGATGCTTCGTTTAACGTGACCACTGGGTTTGGGACGGGGCTCATTTCCATGGCCGACATTCTTGACGGAACGTCAAATACATTGGCGGTTGCCGAGATTATTATTGGTCACCCGCGGAGCCGAACTAATTCAACGCTTAACGCAAATCAGGCGGCAGCGGACACGGTTACACCCGTAAACAATGGTTGTACGGCAGTTAACTTTGCCACCGGTGCTACGACCACAGGACGCGGAATTAGCTGGTTCCGCGGCTATGAAGTCGGACAATTCGCCTTCACTACCTTGATGACACCGAATTCCAATCTTTGGGATTGCGGTAATAACAGCAACGACATGATGATGGCCGCACGGAGCGTGCACCCTGGTGGCGTTCAAGCGACGATGGTCGATGGCTCGGTACAGTTCTTCAGCTCAACGATCGACTGGAATACTTGGAAGTTCCTGGGTGGTTCGAAAGACGGCGTGCCGGTCCAGGCCGGAGGCTAAATGTAAAAACCGCCGTACGAATGCCAAGTCGGTCAACGTACGGAATTTCCCTGCAAGTCAACAGATCAGTCGTCATGGTCTAATTGAGTAACCTGTCCGGTCAGCGCCTTCCAGGCTTGGGCGCTGGCCGGTTTTTCTTGTAAGATCAGGAGGCTCATTAGGTATCAACCGTCGGCTACTATGCCGGTACGTGAGACTTCAATTTTGTGAATTGGAAAGGAAGATGAACGTGAATAAAGCACATTTTCAATGGTTGCCCGTCGCCGTGGTTTTGGGAGCCATGACGAGCGCGGTGTTGACAACCGGTTGTGGCGAGCCCGCGCCGACTCCTGCTCCACCGGTCGAGGAGCCAGTCACCGAGGAGTACATTCAAGGCGAAGAAGCCTACTCGAAGCAACAGTGATCAGTTCCTGGGTGCTTGTCCGAAAAGGGGTCAGACCCTTTCCGGCGAGGCCAAAACCCCAGTGAAATCGACTCGCTTCCAAAGGGTCAGATCCAAAGGGTCAGACCCCTTTTCGGACAGACTCTGAGAACCGATGTGGCAGTTCGATCGTTCCCAGCGGTCACTGCCACTTTTTGTTCGCAGTTATCGATTTCCATCATTGCTGTCCTTGGTTTTCCTTCCGTTCCATACCGTTCGGTATTCGAATCCAGTGGTCGGTGAACGACAAGTGTTCGTTGGTTGGGATTTTGGGCATGTGACAGGTGAGGCATTGGGAGTTCATCGGCTGAGCCGCACAGTCGGGCGCGCCGTGGGGAGCGGAGCTGTGACACTTCAAGCATGTCGCCACGTAGAACCAAGGGTCGGCTTGTGCGGGCTGATGGGGATCGTGGCAGGTGACGCAGTCCAGTCGAGTGGATGACGAATCGGTATTCGTTGTTCGCTCACCGGACGTGCCGTGCGTCGCTTGGAAACAGGCGCTTTGAACCAGCCCCACCGGTGCGAACCTCGAGAGCTGCCGGGCCGTCGGCTTGAGTTCATCCGGCGTGAACTCGTCGGCCCTCCGATGGCACTCGCCGCAACGATTGATCGCTTCCAACGGGCTGAGCGCCGTCCAGTTCGTACCTGTGGGGATTTCGCCCTCGGACTCCTGATGCCGATCGGTCCGCGTGTGGCAGCGCGTGCAGTTGATCCCAGCCTTGATGCGCGAGAACTGAATTCGACCTTCCTCGACGGGCAAGTAGGATGTGTGACAGGTGAAGCAGCGCAGCGTTTCGGCCGCCGAGTGATGGATGCCGAGCGACGGGAGTCGATCCCCTTGGCTTTCACTACCAGGTGTGACTCCGAGGGCGTTGTCGGCGTACCACGAGACATGCAATTGCACCAATTCGGTCTCGCCGTGAAGACCTTCTCGTAAGGCGATCGGTGTCCGGGCGTGATGCCCCGATCCAAAGACCCAATCCACTGCGGTATCGGTGGGAAAACGCTCCGCGGAAAATCGCAGATCCTCACTCTCGGCCGTGAAGCGGAAGCGGTCGTTCCACAGGGTCACTTCGCGGTCGGCGAAAAGCTCCTTGATCCCGGCCGCCTGAGCGGAATGCAGCGTATGAAAGTGTGGTGCCTGGGCAAAGCTTTGACAGATCTCGTCATGGCATTCCGCACAGCGGCTGACGTCATACGGTGTCATCGACGACGAAACCATTGGCTCGGGCAACTGCTCGCGACGCGACCAGCCTGCGACCGCGATGAACCCGGTCAGTGCGATAATCAAAAGCATTAGCCAACGTGGCATCATGGTGCAGCTTCCAGTTCCTCAAGTCGTGCGGCGATTAACAAGGCGAGTTCCTGATCGGCTCGATCTCGCTCCACTCGACTTAGCAAATCCACCGCCTCGGACACTTGCCCGCTCTCCAGTGCGATACACGCCGCGGCGTAATATGATTCGGGATGTTCGAGTGTGAGCGTTGCAAACGCATCCGTGAGTTTACCAGAGACGTAAGAATCGATCGCGGCGGTTAGGTCAGGCGTGGGTTGACCTACGCCCTGGAAGAGTCTCGCGTCCGCATCAGGCGATCGACTTAACCTTCGCAAGGCTTCGCGCAGTACACCGGCCCGGAAGTGGCTCGGGCGACTGGCCAGCAACAACTCCTGATACGCCAGCTCTCGTTGACATTCGACAAACTCGGCGTCGAAGTCGTGATGGTTGCCAGCGTAGATGCGTGAGCCGTGAATGATCTTCAAAGCGGCCACAGGCAATCTCATGGCACGAAAGACACGTGCTTGTCGCAAGGACGTGGGCACGTCGAACACGGCCCCGCGAAAACCCCAGCGATCGCGATCGTACTCGCTGCCGACTGACTGTGGCGGCGAATACGTCCAGGGTCCTCCATTGACGAACTCGCGTTGACGCAGCACGTCGACGAGCAAATCGTTGTAGGCCGGATCGCCAGCGGCGGCATAGGGCAGCACTGGGGAATCCAGCGACAAGGGCTTCCAGATCGCGGGCTCGAGCGCGCGGATCATCGAGGTGTCGTTCGCGTTGATCACCAACAAAGTTGTCCGCCGTTGCCGCAACGGAATCCACCAACCACCCTCGCTCCCGTCGTCACGCCAATAGCTTGTCAGACGCTCGCTCCGCAGATCGGACTGAATCAATCTCTGTTGTCTCAATCGCCCGCCCAATAAGGCTCGCTGGGGCACATCTTGAGCATGTAAACTTGCTGAGCCCAGCCAACAGACCATACCGGCACTTAGGACGTCGGTGGCAAAGGCCGTGCCATGGGGCTGGACCGAGCTAAGTGCAAGTTGCAACAACCGATTGTCCAACTTGCCCTGTAATCCCCAGCCCATTCCCGGGAGCAGCGACAGCGGAACTACGATCGCGATCAACCACGTACAAGCGATTCCGGTAGTGCCGAAGATTGCTCGACCCATAATGGATGAGCGCCATGACGTCGTGTTCGGAGTCAAGCTGAACGCAGGTTGTTCTTGGCGGAGCAGGCCGATGAGCAAGAACACGAGCCAAATGTGCGACGCCGCCAAGTTCTCGGCCGAAAACCACGGGAGTAACAGTGCCGAGCCGATCGCCACGATGAAGCCGAGCTGTCTCGCAGAAGATGAGAGGCTGAGCGCGAGCAATGTCACGGCCGAAATCGTCAGAAGCGCCGCTTCACGAGTGCCCCAGGTCGTCAACCACAGCGGTTGCCAGGGAGACGCTTCGAGCATCCAGTGCTCGGCCACGAACTGCGGGAACACCAGGCAAAGGGAATCACGAATGGTTAGCACACCGCGCGGTGTAAAACAAATCGCACCGAGCGCCAGGCCGAGCAGCATGATCCAGGATCGCATGGGCAGTCGATTTGTGGTACCGATCGACATCAATCCGCTGCTGACCAGGACTAGCCAACCAACGATAACGCGCGGCCCCAGGTTCGCCCACGCAATAAACACGATGACCAGCGGAAGCATGGCTCGCCAAGTGATCACTCCCTTCAGTCGCTTCGCCAGTAAGCTCACGACCACGATGCCCATACCATCGAACAGGCTTGAGCCCACATCGAACGCGGACTCGGCACCGACAAGTCCGGCCCAAACCAACAAGCTGATGATCGCCGGATGAAGTCCCCGAGCCAACACGATCAGGCCGCAAGTGAAAGCCACGACGCCCATGATGCGCAGCAACATTAACCCCGAACTGCCACTCCAGGCGTAGGCGAGGAAGCTCGGGACTCCGCCCAGCCAATCGGCTTCGGCGGCCTCATCCAACGCCAACAACTGTCGACTTGGCGTCATGGTGCCACGGACAACTTCACGACCGCGACTTAACTCCCACCACAGATCGTCCGCCGCGATTGGCCGGAATGCCATGACGACGACGATCCAGACGAGCAACCACCACCAGGCGCGAGTCGGCGCGCTAACAACCCCGGGCGTCACGTTGATGACGCTCTCGGGCTCGGCCCGACGCGGCGAACGGGATTGTCTGTGCTTCATCTTCCACCTTGGCCAATCTTTAACTTCACTCGCGTTAGAGCATGTCCGAAAAGGGTTCAGACCCATTGGAGGCGAGTTGATTTCACTGATTTTTTGGCCTTTCCGGAGAGGGTCAGACCCCCTTTCGCACAGTTAGGACGCGAGTGTGGGGTGTTCCAGATGAAAGGACGTTGCATTTTGTATGGCGTCGGCAACGGCCAACAATTCCGTTTCGCCAAACAGTCTGCCCGTGAAGGTCAGCGACCGGGGTGTTCGCGGTTGATCGGTGGTTTCGGTAAAACCGAAGGGGATGACCGCGGTGGGGTGTCCCGTCAAGTTAGTTAACGCGAGATCATCGCCGCCGACATAGACATCGACCTGCGTCATCAACTGCTCCATTTCGCGCATCAGCAGCGTGCGTAAGCGATTGGCTCGAAGATACTCTACGGCGGGAACAAACTCGCCTTGTCGGAACGAGGTGGGCCAACGATTCAGTCCCTCGGTGATGTTCGCGCGAGTCAACGGATCGAACACGGTCGCCGCTTCCGTATTCAAAATGATCGTCATGGCCCAGATCGGTAACGTCTCGGGCAGTTTGATCGGAATCAGTTCAACCCCTAGGTCTCGAAGAATCCGCAGCTCTTCTCGTTCGTCGACTTGACCTTCCTGGGCGAAGTAGCCGACGCGCAAAGAACGCAGTTCTCGCGGCGAAGGCCAATCGAACGGACGATCCATCGCCGTGGCATCCGCTCCGTCGTGGCCATGAATCGCACCGAAGACCAGTGCACAATCCTCGACAGTTCGGCAAATCGGGCCAATCTTGTCCATCGACCAGGCCAATGTCATGCAGCCGTGGCGGCTGACGCGGCCAAACGTGGGACGCAGGCCGGTGCAACCACATCGCCGACAGGGTGAGACGATACTTCCCAGCGTTTCACTGCCCAACGCGAAGCCGACTAATCCCGCCGCCGTGGCCGACGCGGACCCAGCCGACGAACCGCTCGATCCTTGGGCGGGATTCCATGGATTGCGCGTCGTCCCGCCAAACCATTCATCGCCCATCGCCAAGGCTCCCAATGACAACTTGGCGATCAACACGGCACCGGCCTGCTCCAATCTCTCGGCGACCGTCGCCTTGACCGCCAGCTCTTGTTGCTGAAATGGCGTCGCTCCCCAGGTGGTCGTGTAGCCGGGGTAAGCGATCAAATCCTTGGCACCCCACGGAATCCCGTGCAATGGTCCGAGGTAGCTGCCGCGCGCGATCTCGGCGTCAGCCTGCCTGGCCTGTTTCATCGCCAACTCCTCGGTGAACGTGACGACGCACTTCAACGCTGAATCGAATCGCTGGAGTCGATCCAGATAGAGTTTGGTTAATTCGACCGACGAAACCTGCTTCGAACGAACCAGCTCAGCCAACTCGGTCACGGACAAGAAAGCCAGATCGTCGTCCGCCTTCGGCTTGGTCACGACGACGTCTCGCGTAAGCACTTGCCCGCGACCCGCCAACGCATCGTGCCGCGCTGTGGGAGCGACATGGAAGTGGAGGGCCGGCGGAACATCGTAACCGATCTCGACCTTGCGCATTTCCGCGATGCGATCGAGCGTGGATTGCAGACTCCGCGCGACGGCCTTGCGATCTTCCTCGGCCAACTCGATCCCGGCAATCCACTCGGCCTGCTGAATCATTTCGGCGGTGACCTGTCGCGTCGACGCCTGAGCCAGCAGGGCCCGATGAAACACCGCCGTTCCAATGCCCAGTCCAGTCAGAGCTCGCAACATCACGCGTCGATCGATTGTGTTCATGCGTCACAACTCGCTGTGAGGATTGATCCGTTGGCTTTCGTTCCGCGAGTCTAAACGCCCGCCGAATCGCTCGCCAGCAGGAACCCAGAAAAGTAAGTTGCCTTCACGACGCGAGAATGAAGAAGCAGAAGTAAAGAAGCGGGCTTGGCGAACCCGGCGGGAAGCGTTACACATCCATGGATGAGTGCCAGTCGTCCTCCCACTTTGTCGATTGCCCAGTGCGCCAGCTTGGCTTGCCTGTTGGAAGCCACGACGCCCAAGCCGGGCAATGTCCATCGCGGCGCGGACTTCGAGGATCTTTGTTTTCCCGATTTCGTGGTGAGCGCGGTGGCGATTGCGCCGGCGCTGGAGAGTGCCCAACGGCTCGGCGCGGGACAGGCGATTCTCGACGCGATTCGCGCGACGCGCGCGTTGGTGCCAACGAACACCAACTTGGGCTGCGTGTTGTTGATCGCGCCGTTAGCCGCAGTGCCGCGGGAGCGTAGTCTGCGCGCGGGGATCGGGGATGTTCTGGCGTCGCTCGACGCCAACGACGCTCGCCAAGTTTTTGAAGCGATTCGACTGGCCGTTCCGGGTGGATTGGGACGCGTCGAGGAGATGGATGTGCATGGCCCTCCTCCCACCGATCTCCTGCAAGCCATGGCGTTGGCGGCCGATCGCGATCTGGTCGCGCGCCAATATACGAATGGCTTCGCCGAGGTACTCGATGTCGTTGTGCCTCGCCTTCAAGAAGGGCAACGCGCAGGATGGTCGCTGACGACCGCGATCATTCACACGCACGTGTCGCTTATGTCCGAGTATCCCGATAGCTTGATCGCTCGCAAGTGCGGGAGTGCGGTGGCCCGTGAGTCGGCCGATCGAGCCGCACACGTACTGAACGCCGGTCGGCCCGGTGAGGACGCGTACAACGTGGCGCTTGCCGATTTGGACTTCTGGCTGCGTGGGGATCGGCATCGCCGCAATCCAGGCACGACGGCCGATTTGATGGCTGCGGGGTTGTTCGCGGCCCTGCGCGACGGAAAGCTTAAGGAGCCGTTTCGCTAGGCAACGGTCACGAAATAACTCCCCGTTTTCCCAGCGATCATCACAACGGAGCGTGATGGCTACATTGGATTTGCAGAAGTTATTTCGTGATCGTTGCTAGGCTGTTCGCGTTGCCGTGGGAACAGGAACCAGTCGCTAGACCCGACTTCGCGTTCCATCGAGACCTCAAAGTTTTCGCCCGTCAAGAGATTGATCGACCAAATGCAGGCCAGTCCACGCTGGGACGGTGCCTCGATGACATAATTTCGCATCGTCGGCAATTCCATTTCGGCGCGGAGGCGACCGAGCCCGATGGCGCTCATGCGTTGGACGTCCTCTTGTTCCGGTTGCATCACGCTTTGGTCCGTCAGCCGCGCGATAAACGCCTTGACAAGTTCCGGGGGCGTTTGGTCCAGATGCAGCTTGCCGAGTGCCCACACTGCGGCGGGTCGCGCCATGCCGAGATACAGGATTTTCTTGGGCACGTAACGGCGTAACAAGGCATCGGCTTCCGGATAGTTGTGTTCACCAAAGGCCTGAAACAGGTGGCAAAGTTGCAGATCCACCGACTCCAGCCGGATCGTCTCCACCGTCTCGGCCACGACGCGTTCGGTTTGCCGCTCGGCATGCGCCAACATCGCGGGAAGCGTTTCGGACACGCCCAATTGGCGCAGGCCCCACGCCGCGGAGACGGAGACTTCGGGACGTCGATGTTCGAGCAGCTCCACCAATCGAGTCGCGGCCGGTTCATGGTCCAGCAAGGCCAGCACAATGACGCTCTGTTCCAGACCGCGCCAGGCATCAGAGGCCAACACCTGCATCATCACACTCGTCGTCGCTTCGCGCAGGGGAGCTTGCTGCGCGAGTTCAACCAGAGAACTGGAAACATACCGTCGGAGGCTGGGATTGTTGTCGTTCACAAGCACCGCCAGCAACTCGATCGACGCGACATCTTGCCGTGCGACCAAGGCTTCCGCGGCGACTTGGCGTACCTTCACGTCGGTGCTTCGCAAGGCGTCCGCGGCGAATTCGTCGACGTGATGCGCCGCGATCGTGAACAGACTGCGTAAGGCCAAGCCCTCGACCGCAGGGGAAGGATTCTTGGCCAACGACTTCAAAACACCTATCGACTCGGTATCCTGACGCGAGCCCAACAAAGTGACCGCGAGGAGTCCATCGTCGGATTTCAAGCTGGTGGCGAATCGCGCGGCGGTTGGGACGGCCTCGGACGAGTCCATCTGGCTCAAGGCTCGCGCGGCGGCCAATCGCATGGGGAATTCCACGTTGGTGTCCACGAGCAGTTGTAGCAACGGAGGTGCCGCGCGGTTCTCATGCACACTGCCCAAGCCGTCGATGGCCAGGAGCAAACGCTGGCGTTCCGTGCGGGGATCGGCCAGACGTTCGAGCCACGTGTCGCGTATCGGTCGATAGTCCCATCGAGCCAAAGCAGGTTCGATGATACGGGCCACATCCAATTGCCCGCGAGTACTTTCATTGGCCAGCAGTTCGGCGGCGCGCTG
>JBGTHH010001037.1:0-2187 GCA_041746275.1 Pirellulaceae bacterium
TGCATCATCTGCCAACCCGCATCGTGTACGGCCGCTCCCGAGTGAAAACACGATCGCACCAACGAGAACTTGTCGGCGACCTTGGCATGTCCTGGAAAGATCTCGGAAATCTGAAACTCTGGCGACGCAGTGCTGATCGGTTGAAACGGGCCTCGAATCTCGCTCGGAGCGTCGGGCTTCATATCGAACGTATCGACTTGGCTGGGAGCACCCAAGTTGAAGATCATGATACAAGCACGATTGTCGTCGGGCTTGTTCGCGGGTCCGGCTTCGCGTGCCGCCAAGTACTGCGGCAGCGACAAGCCGATCGCGCCGAGTGTACCGATTTGCATGAAATCGCGCCGCGTGACACCGTTGCATGTGTGAGCGATCCCGCGGTCTGTCAGCTTGAGCATTCTCGTTCGCCTCCCTGAATGGATCGAGTTGAAAAGTGGGTCTGACCCATTCTTCAACAGCCTGTAAGTTATGTCTGAGTTTATCTTGGCAAGATGCGTACTGCAACGAGTTTAGGAACGAAGCGTCCGCTACGGATGCTAACCAGCGGCAATGGTCAGCCGTGGTGTGGCTGGGGCATGGCTAGTAATGTGTCCGATTTCCGCCGCCGAGTCGTAACCCTGTCCTCGCAGCCACGCCAGTAGCGGCGCGACCTGTTCGTCCCGGACTCCCAGTAAAAGCCCCCCGGAAGTTTGCGGATCGAATAAGGCCGCATAACGCGGTGTGTTGCGAATCGCCGCAGTCACCAGGATGTCACGTTCAACGTCGCGATTGGCCGGTGATAACGTGCTTTCTACACCCTGAGCGAGTAAATCCTCGACGCCCGGCAACATCCCGATCGCTGCGAGATTCAACTCACAAGCCAAGTCACTGGCCCGAAGCATTTCCAGCACGTGTCCCGCGAGCCCGAATCCGGTCACATCGGTCACGCCCGAAATGTCGAACGTCGAAATTGCCGCCGCAGCCGCTTGGTTGCTCTGGAGCATGGTCGAGCGGAGCGCATCCATCCACGCCGCTTCACACCGTGCCTGGGCCTGAGCCGCCAACAGCACGCCGACTCCCAGCGGCTTTGTCAAAATTAAACGATCGCCGCAGCGCAAGTCAGCTTTCGTACGCGGCGCGGCGTCCCCCAAATCAGCCAGCACGGTGAAGCCGATCGTGAGTTGCGAGCCTTCGATCGTATGCCCGCCCACGAGCGTTGCTCCCATCCGACGCAATTCTTCGAGTCCCCCCGCCATCAAGTCGTAGAGCAATTGCTCTTGCTGCGGCGGCTCACCGATCGGCAGCGTCACACTGGCCAACGCGGCGATGGGTCGCGCGCCCAGCGCGAAGATATCGCTCGCCGCATTCACGGCCGCGATCCGACCGACCAGAAACGGATCATCCAACGGTGCGGTAAAAAAATCGACGGTCACGGCCAGCGGTCCTCCACTCGGCGTCCGTACGATCGCGGCATCATCAGGCTGCGACAAACCTAGCAAGACATGCTCACTTGCAGGGACATCAAGTCGCGCGAGCACCTTGGCCAAGACTGTCCCCGCGACCTTGCTCCCACAACCGGTACAACGCATGGATTCGATGCGTTCTCGACTCGTTGCATCAATGGGCATGGGACTCAAGGAGTAGTCCTGGTACTTGGCCATGAACTTCGTGTCGATGGCGTCCTTGAGTCGCCACGCCCAGCGCGTATGAAAGGCGAACCCTTGGTACTCGCCGATCGCCCGGCCGTCACCCGTGTTGAAGAGCTTCAAGAAATCTCGTTGCGGTTCATAGTTTTGCAGCTTCCGACCGTCCAACAAACGATGGATGTTCTCCCACAGCACACGTCCTTGCCGCACCGCGAAGACTCCAGCTTTCGGTATCGCGACGTGGTCGATGGTCCCGCTATCGCCCACCGCGAAGACTGGTGCCTGGGCCGTTGTTCGCAGCGTGCGATCGGTCAGCAGGAATCCACGCTCGTCAGTTGGCAGGTTGAGTTGGCGCAACAACGGCGGTGCCGTGGCACCGGTACACCACAGCGTCAAATCCGACTCGAACGCCTCACCATTCTCTAACGTCACCACTCCCGCTGCGACACGCGTGACACGTTGGCCTAGCAGCAACCGCACTTGGCGGGCCTCCAACTCCCGACGCACTTTGATCGCCGTGCCCCGCTTGGATCCCGAGAGTAGCTCGTGTCCCGCATGGACTAAC
>JBGTHH010001038.1:0-11177 GCA_041746275.1 Pirellulaceae bacterium
GCTCGAACTCGATGCCTGGAAGCAACTGTCGTAACTGGTCCCCGCTGTACTCGTGAGCCCGACGCAGCAGGAAGACCCATTGCTCCAGCTTGCTCGACGCGGAGATCGTGGCTTCGTCCGAATTATACTTCGACAACTCCACCGTGTGTACCGCGATGGCCCTGTCCAGCGTGCGGCCGCTTTCCTGGTCGATCAGTTCAAAACGATGATGCGGCTGAGGCGTGTCGCGAAATAGCTTGTTATCCAGCAAGCAAATCGATATGGCGGGACGCAGTTCGGCGTAGTCGTCCCCCGAGGACAACTGATCCACGTACAAACTGCACGCGTAATAGACCAGCCGCTCCAGCAAACCGCCGTAGATAGAGATCTGCATCTCGACGTTGAACCACCGGCCCAGCGAATCGCGAGCACGCACGTCCAACACGACTTGCTTATCCGAGGTGAATTCCTGGTAGTTGAACGGGTTCAGGATTTCGACAGCCACCACCGGATGCTTCAAGTGGAGAATCGCATTCAACAACCCCAGAAGCGCGATCGCGTTTTCCGGGCTGCCGAAGATCTTCTTGAACACGAAATCGACAATCGGTCTGATCCCCAACGGCATGGTCCGCTCCGTTTGATCAATGTCTTTCAAAGAATCACGTCACGTTTTCTCACCGCAGTCTCCCATTCAACTTACCCGGCCACTCCCTTCTGGCAAGGTCATCCGCTGCGGTTCATAATGGTGACCTGCCAATCCTCCCTTGGTGTCGCGAGGTCCGCCGATGAATTGTTCCCGTCGTGAGGTGTTTCAGCTTGCCGCCGGTGCGGCCGGATGGGCCGTTGCGTCGAGCGTGGTCTCGGCACAGGCTCCGCGCGCCGAAGTGCCCACCGACTTCCGCGTGACACGGGGACGCATTCGGCAATCCGTAATGGGTTGGTGCTTCAAGCCGATGACCGCGACGGAGTTGGCGAAGCACTGTGTCGATATCGGGTTGATCGCGATCGAAGGGATTTCGTCCGACGATTATCCCGCCGTGAAGAAGCTGGGGCTGGAGATCTCGCTGGTCAGCAGTCATGGCTTCGCCAAAGGGCCGTTCCAGCGTGACCATCACGCGTTCTGTATCGAAACGCTGAAGAACCGCATTGATCTGGCAGTCGCCGTCGGTGCTCCCAGTGTCATTACCTTTACGGGGATGCGCGAGCCAGGCATCACCGACGAGCAGGGAGCTCAGAACTGCGTCGATTGTTGGAAAGAGGTCATCGGTTACGCCGAGCAGAAGAAGATCCAACTCTGTCTCGAACATCTCAATTCGCGCGACGACACGCATCCGATGAAAGGCCATCCCGGCTACTTCGGCGACGACATCGAATTGTGTGTCGATCTGATTCGTCGAGTCGACTCACCCAACATGAAGCTGTTGTTCGACATCTATCACGTGCAAATCATGCACGGCGATGTGATCCGTCGCATCCAACAGTATCACCCACTGATCGGCCACTACCACACCGCCGGCGTGCCGGGACGCGGCGAGTTGGACGAGACGCAGGAAATCAATTATCCGGCGATCATGCGCGTGATCGCGGACACCGGTTACACGGGCTACGTGGCTCAAGAGTTCATTCCGACTTGGGAAGATCCGGTTCACGCCTTGCGACACAGTGCGAGTATTTGTGATGTCTAAGAGGTTATTCGAAAACGGCGACATGTTCGAAAACGGGGACAGGCACCCTACGTCTTTTGACAGTGTTACCGATGAAACACTACGTACGGGAGCCAGTCCCCGTTTTCGAACGGCTTCCAAAAATCCAGCCAGCGAATCGCGAGTCGCCGACGCATCGCTTCATCGGCGCGACTTCATCCAGAAGACAATGGCCACAGGCCTCGCTGCGCCGCTGGCTTTGGTCGGATACCATGTGGCCGTCGCCGCGACTCCCGATCGAATCAAGGTTGGGCAGATCGGCACCAAGCACGCGCACGCTGGCGGCAAGATGGACACGCTACGTAAGTTTAGTGAGCTTTATGAAGTCATCGGCGTCGTCGAGCCCGACGAGAAACAACGTGAGCAAGTGCGGAACTCGGCGACCTATCGCGATCTGCCGTGGCTGACGGAAGAGCAGTTGCTGAATGTCTCGGGTCTCCAGGCCGTAGCGGTGGAAACCGAAGTCCGCCAGTTGCTGCCGGTGGCGGAGCGCTGCGTATCGGCGGGTCTGCATATTCACCTGGACAAACCAGCCGGCGAATCGCTGAGCCATTTCAAGCGAGTTCTCGACGAGGCGACGCGGCAGCAGCGCGTCGTGCAAATGGGCTACATGTTCCGTTACAACCCCGCGTTCCAAGTGGCGTTCCAAGCCGCTCGATCCGGCTGGCTGGGCCACGTGTTCGAGGTTCATGCCGTAATGAGTAAATTGGTGGGTGGCGGGGCTCGACGACAACTGGCTGAATACCCTGGCGGCTCCATGTTCGAGTTGGGCTGCCATGTCATTGATGCCGTGGTGAAAGTTCTCGGTCGTCCGACGAAGGTCACGGCGTTCAATCGCCAGACTTTCCCAGAACAGGATTCGCTGTGGGATAACTGCTTGGCCGTGTTCGATTATCCGGAAGCCACCGCGACCGTCCGCAGTTCGCTGGTGGAATACGACGGCGGTCGGCGGCGACAATTTGTCGTTTGCGGCGATCATGGCTCGGTGGATATCAAGCCCCTGGAACCTCCGCGAATGACCTTGGCCTTGGACGCGCCGCACGGCGACTTCATGGCCGGCACGCGCGAAGTGCCCCTGCCGAAGCTGGGCGGACGTTATGATGGCGACTTTATCGATCTGGCCCAAGTGATTCGGGGCGAGAAGGCGAGCGACTTCCCACCCGAGCATGATCTCGCCGTGCAAGAAGCGGTGTTGCTCGCCAGCGGGTTGGCTCTCGTTTAGGTTAGACAAACTTTTCCACACGCGGAGATACTTATGAAGGCTACGCTGATGACGCTCGTTGGCTCGCTGACGTTATTCGTTGCACTTTGGACTTTGTCGGCGTCGGCGCAATCCGAGCCCACGCAGGCCGAAGTTTCCTACGGCCCGCATCCGAGCAACGTCTTGGATTTCTGGCAGGCCAAGGGCGAAGGGCCGCGACCGTTGCTGGTCTATATTCACGGTGGAGGTTGGATCGGCGGCGACAAGAAGCAGAGTCCGGCCAGATTCCAGCCGTTCCTCGACAAAGGCATTTCGTATGCGGCAGTGAACTATCGCTTGACAGGCATTGCCCCGTTACCTGCTCCAGTTCATGACGCCGCGCGCGCGATGTCAGTTCCTTCGCTCGAAGGCCGCTGAATGGAACATTAATCCCCAACGCATTGCATTGACCGGTGGCAGCGCCGGAGCTTGCACGTCGATGTGGATTCTGCTGCACGACGACTTGGCTGATCCTCAAGCCGAAGACCCCGTGCTGCGGCAATCGACGCGTGTCACGGCGGCCGCCGTCGCGGGTGGTCAAACGTCGATCGACCCGAAGGTCATTGAACCGTGGCTCGGCCCCAATGTCTTAAAGCACAACATGATCAACATGGCCGTCGGCGAGAAGACCATTGAAGGTGCGTTGGAGAACTACGAGAAGTACCAGGCGTTATATCAAGAATTTTCGCCGTACAATCATCTCGATGGCAGTGATCCGCCGTTGTTGATGACCTATGGCAATAACATGAAGCTCCCGTCGGAGAACGCGGGGCACGGCATTCATCATCCGGTTTTCGGAGTAAAGATGAAGGAGAAGGCGGAGCAGGTTGGACACGAATGCCATCTGTTGATCCCCGGCGTGTCACAATCGGAAAAGTACGCGGATGCCAACGCGTTCCTATTCGACAAGCTATTAGCTCCGTAGTTGCCTGTCACTCCGCGTGTGAAAGGAAGTCCCGCGTACACTCAACTTGGCTCGATTGGAATCCCACCATGATTCGCACTCGCTTCGTTCTGGTTGTCATCCTGACGTTGGTCGGCCTCCGACCATCCCGCGCGGACGATTTCGACGTGGTGGTTTACGGTGGAACTTCGGCCGCCGTCACCGCCGCTATCCAAGCGCATCGCATGGGCAAGACCGCCGTGATCGTTTGCCCGGACAAGCATCTCGGTGGGCTGAGCAGTGGCGGGCTCGGTTGGACCGACACCGGCAATAAAGCGGTCATCGGTGGGTTGGCCCGCGAATTCTATCATCGCGTTTGGAAGCATTACCACACGCCGGAGGCTTGGAAGTGGCAGAAGCGCGAGGAGTATGGCGACAAAGGGCAGGGGACGCCCGCGATCGACGGCGAGCAGCGGACGATGTGGATCTTCGAGCCCCATGTGGCCGAGTTGGTGTTCGACGAGTTGGTCCGTGAAGCCGGGATTCCCGTGCATCGCGACCAGTGGCTTGATCGCGAGCAAGGCGTGGTGAAGGACGGACTGCGGATTCGTTCGATCACGATGCTGAGTGGCCAGACCTACGCGGGCCGTATGTTTATCGACGCGACCTACGAGGGAGATCTGCTGGCCGCGGCAGGTGTCGACTACCATGTGGGCCGCGAAGCCCAGAGTGTCTACGGCGAGCAATGGAATGGCGTGCAGACGGGCGTGCTGCATCACCGACACCACTTTGGCGTGTTGCGGGAGAAGATCAGCCCCTACGTCATCCCGGGCGATCCGACAAGTGGCGTTCTGGCCCGCGTCAGCCCCGATCCGCCGGGCGAGTACGGTGCCGGGGACGACAAGATTCAGGCCTACTGCTTTCGCATGTGCCTGACGAACCACGCACCGAACCGCGTGCCGTTCGCCCAACCAGCAGGCTACGATCCCGCCCAGTACGAGTTGTTAGCGCGCATCTATGCCGCGGGCTGGCGCGAGACGTTTGACAAGTTCGATCCGATTCCCAACTTCAAAACGGATACGAACAATCACGGGCCGATGAGCACGGACAACATCGGCTTCAATTACGACTATCCGGAAGCGACTTACGAGCGGCGGCGCGAGATCGTGCGCGAACACGAAACGTACCAACAGGGCTGGCTCTACTTCATCGCCAACGACCCGCGCGTGCCACAAGACGTGCGGCAAGCGTTGGGGAAATGGGGATTGGCGAAGGACGAGTTCGTGGACAACGGACACTGGCCGCGTCAACTGTATATTCGCGAAGCGCGGCGATTGATCGGCGAGTTTGTCATGACCGAGAACGAGTTGCTCAAGAAGCGTCCGACTCCCGATTCGGTCGGCATGGGTTCCTACACGATGGATTCGCACAACGTGCAACGCTACATCACTCCCGAGGGCTATGTGCAAAACGAAGGGGACATCGGCGTCTCGACACACGGCCCCTACACGATCGCCTATGGTTCGCTGGTACCCAAACGCGGTCAGTGCGAAAACTTGCTGGTCCCCGTCTGTCTGTCCAGCTCGCATATCGCCTTTGGTTCCATACGGATGGAGCCCGTCTTTATGATCCTGGGTCATTCCGCGGCAGCGGCGGCGGTCCTGGCGATTGATGGCGAGACGACCGTGCAGGATGTGCCTTACGAACAACTCCGCGAACGTCTGTTGCGGGACGGTCAGGTCTTGGAGGCGATTGGATTGACGAGCGGCGGTCGGACGGGGCTCGATCCTTCGAAGTTGGCGGGTGTGGTGATGGATGACGCTCAAGCCATCACGACAGGCGAGTGGCTCCCGAGTCAAGCGGCTGCCAAATGGATTGGCGGCAGCTACCGTCATGATCGGAATCAACAAAACGGTCAAGCCACGGCCCGGTTCGAGACCAGGTTGCCCCAGGTGGGTCGCTACGAGGTACGATTGGCGTATACACCTCATAGCAATCGGGCGACCAACGTCGCCGTCGAGGTGCAATTCGCGGGTGGGAAGAAGGACCTTGTTGTCAATCAAACCGCCAAGCCGCCCATCGACGACCTGTTTGTCTCGCTGGGCATCTTCGAGTTCACGCCCGATGCTGCTGCCACCGTGCTGGTATCCAATCGGCAAGCCAATGGCCACGTGATCATCGATGCCGTACAGTGGCTACCCATCTCGCCGAATTCAAATACGTTGGATGACCGTTAAGCACGTGGGCGTTTGGGTTGGCAAACCGGGCAGTAGAACGTCGAGCGCTGCGTCTGGACGATGCGTTGGATGATTCCCTGGCCACAACTGCGACACGGTTCGGCGGCACGATCGTAGACGCGATGCAGGTTCTGGTAGGCACCCGCTTTGTTCAAGGCGTTTCGATAGGTGCCGTCCGAGAGCGTCGAACCCTCGTGTTGAATGGCTTCATCGAGCACGTGCAGGATGGATTCGTGTAGCCGTTCCCACTGTCGACGCGTCAGCCGGTTGGCACGCTGAGCGGGGTGGATGCCCGCGACATGCAGGATCTCCGACGCATACAGATTACCGATCCCAGCCACAGCCTGTTGATCGAGCAACGCCGGCTTGATCGCGCGTTGGGTATGTCGCAAGCGTTCGCGTAACAACTCACTGGTGAGAGCCAACGCATCGGGACCGAACTTCGCGACAACGCGCTCCTCAAACTGGCTTGGCGAAAACAACTGCACCGAACCCAACCCGCGCCGATCCCAATACCAAATTCGCTCAATTGCCCCGCCGGAAAGATCCAGATGGAAACGCAGGTGTTCGTCGCTGGGCGGATCGGCCACGAGAACGAGCCCCGTCATGCGAGGCTCGAAGATTAGCCGATCTTGGCTATCTAAACGCAGAATCACCCGCTTGCCAATCCTTTCGACGGCGACGATTGTATGGCCGACGACGCGTCGGCGCAGGTGGGCGATGGCCGGCTTGATCAATAGCGACCTGAGCGCCAAGCGGCGTTTCTCGACCGCCTCGATCCGGCAACCCACCGCCGCCAAGATCCCGCGACGCATCGTTTCGACTTCAGGTAACTCGGGCATCGTATTCCTCGTGTGGCACGGGATTGTAAGACTCCTGGCCTCGTTTCCGCAACCAGCGGGCGTTGGGAAAAAAATTCGGGCTCGAAATAGAGAATTGCCAACATAGCACTCGTGGTGTCGAATACCCCTTGAAACTGCCGTCGGATCTGCCGTCCGCGCAGGAATGACACGCGTCGCGGAAGTGCATCCGCTGGCCTGTTTGCCCCCACTCACTTGTCACAGGAGTTACGATGAATCCGGCGAATAACACACATCTCTTACCGGTTGGGTATTTGCTGTGGATCTTTGGCTTCACCGGTGCCCATCGCTTTTACTACGGTCGGCCGGTGACGGGAACGATTTGGTTTTTCACGCTCGGCTTGTTGGGCATCGGTTGGTTGATCGACGCGTTTCTGATTCCGTCGATGGATCGCGAGGCCAGCCTACGTTACCACGCGGGGGCGTTTGACTATTCTCTCGCCTGGATCTTGCTGACCTTCCTGGGCATCTTGGGGATTCACCGCCTTTACCTGGGGAAGATTCTGACGGGTCTGCTGTATTTCTTCACGGGTGGACTCTTAGGCATTGGAGTCCTCTATGACTTCTGGACGCTCAACGATCAGATCAGCGAGCAGAATCATCGCGTTAGTGTCCTGGACGCGTGATCGTGCGGCGATGACGGTCCTGCGGATCGCACGCCCTGTAGGATGTGCCGGGGTGCTGATTTCCTCAGCGTACTTCCGCTAGGGACCAGCACGGCGGGCGAAGCCAGACCTAGACTTGTGCGGAATGTTCATGGCATGTCGCACACAGTCAACGGTCTGGAGGCCGGGGTGATTTCGTCTTGGGCGTGGAACGCACGATCGCTTCGCGGGCGAAAGCTCGCCATGCTCGTCGGATTGATGGGACTGTTGGGCGGCTGCGCCGTAGTCGGATGGCAGCATTGGCGAGCAAGCATCGAGCAGATTCGCGATGCTTCCGATGCCGCGATCGCCGACATTCTTGCGGCGCGGGTGCCTCCGCCGGAGGTGATTGAACCGATCGATCCGGAGCCGATTCGCCAACAAGATGCCGCGCGGCAGGCCGAGCGATTGCGTTGGCAGCATGTCATGACCACGGCAAGCTGGCGGCGGGGCGAGTCTAGTCCACATCCTCGGACCAGCCGGGAGCACCGTGTCGCCGATCAGGAAGACGCTGCTACAGCAGAGCATTGGGCCTATCAGCCACTTGACGGCATGACGAGCTACTCCGCGCCGGTCGCTACGTGGAGCCACAATTTGATCGACGCCTATGTCCACGAGCAGTTGACCGATTTGGGACAGACTCCGCTGCCTCCAGCACGCGCGGACCAACTGTGGAGACGCCTGTGCTTCGACACACTCGGCTTGCCGCCCGCGGAGAACATGCAACCCTCGCAAACCGATTGGACCGCTTCACCACATTACGAGCGCGAGGTGGAACGGTTACTGGCCGACCCGGCGTTTGGAGAAAAGTGGGCTCGTCTGTGGCTCGATCTCGCCCGCTATGCCGACAGCAATGGCTATGAAGAGGACGAGATTCGCCACCACGCCTATCCCTATCGGGATTTTGTCGTGGGAGCGATGAATGCGGATCTGCCGTTCGACGAATTCATTCGCTGGCAGATCGCGGGCGACGAGTTAGCACCCGATAACCCCTTGGCTGTGGCAGCCACTGGCTTCTGCACGGCACCGCCTTGGAATACCTTCCTACCTCAGCCCAGCGAACGGTATGACGAATTGGATGATATCGTTTCGACGATCGGCGCGGCGGTCCTGGGGTTGAGCGTTGGTTGCGCTCGCTGTCACGATCATCCTTATGACGCGATCACCTCCGAAGAGTACTACCAGTTGGTGTCGATCTTCGAGCCCACTCGACGTGAAGTCCGTTACTTGACGCCAGATCAAGGTCAAGCGTATTTGGCGCAGGCTACGCCCGCGATGGCATTACGTGAGGAATTGCGTCGACTTAAGTACGAGCGTTTGCGCGAGGACAATCTCGATCGTGCCGAGTTGCCCGAAGAGGATCGTGTGTTACTGCGCCAGCCGATCGATCCGGAGAATGAGCGGCAAACGTATCTGCTGTCGATCTGCGGCCGCTGCTTGATGATCGAGGAAGCCGATATCGAGGCCGTTAACGAACCACTCGAACGCGATCGCGAACGCTTTCGTCAACTGATCGAGGAAATCACGGAACTGGAATCGCAGTTGCCTCCAAGTCCTCCGTGCGGATTGGCGTTGGCGGGCTCGACGGTGACCCAGGTTCCGGTCTTGCGTGGTGGCTCGCTGGAACATCCGGGTGCACCGGTGGGCCCGGGCTTTCTTCGTGAGATCAGCAGGGTTGTGACACACGGGGATGATGTGCCATGGCAACGTTGGCTGCCTCCCGCAAGCGACGCGACTCAGGAACTAGGTCCACGCTCCGCGTTGGCCCATTGGTTGACGGATACTCAACACGGAGCCGGAAACCTCGTCGCGCGGGTTATCGTTAACCGGCTGTGGCAAGCCTATTTTGGCGTCGGTCTGGTAGGTACGCCCAGCGACTTTGGCGCGATGGGCGATCCGCCTCAGAACGCCAAGTTGCTCGATGAACTGGCGCGATCTTTGATCGACCACGACTGGAGTCTCAAGCACATTCACCGATTGATTCTGGGCAGCCAAACTTATCGACAAAGTACTTGGCAACAACACCCCACCGCCCGCGACGAACGACAACACTTAGCGATCGTCCCGCGCGTGCGGCGTCTGCAAGCCGAGATGATCCGCGACGCGATCCTCTCCACGTCCGGCGCACTGCAATACGTGATGTATGGCCCGTCGATCCAACCCGCGATTCCCGCGGAAGCGATTTTCGCGAAGGATGGCGAGCGACCAGCGGACACTTGGCCGACGACGGTGCTCGAACGCGACGCCATCTGGAGACGCAGCATTTACGTCATGCTCCGGCGCACGAACCCCGTGCCGCTGTTAGCCGCCTTCGACGCTCCCAGCAGTCTCTACTCCTGCGACACGCGCGCGGCGACGATCGTGCCTCAGCAAACGCTCGCGCTCTGGAACGCTCCCTTCATCCGTAGCCAAGCCCAACTGCTTGCGGAATCCGTGCGTGACTCCATGGAGCCGACGCCGAAGCACCGCAGTGCGCCAGCGGACGATGGAGCGACCTGGATCCACGAGGTGTTTCTACGTTGCTTATCGCGACCGCCGACACCGGCGGAAATGGACGACGCGGTCGCCTTTCTTCACGCCGGTAACCGCGAGAGCGACTTGATCCAGGCCCTGTGGATGTCGAACGAATTCCTCCACATTGATTGAGGTAGAAGGAAACAACGGATGTTGCATCAAGTACCACCCGACGATCGAATCCCGCGACGCGAATGGCTGAGGCACGGTGCCGCTGGACTGGGCATGGTGGCTTTAGGTTCCTTATTAGGCAACGAAGCCCGATCCGCGACGCGTTCTCCGTTGGTCGGTCGCGCGAAATCGGTGATCTGGCTGTTCATGAATGGTGGCCCGTCGGGTATCGACTTGCTCGATCACAAGCCGCAACTGGAACGGTATGACGGTCAGCCGTTTCCGGGCGAGATCCGCACGCTGTTCCGTTATCCCGGGCCGATCATGCGCTCGCCGTTTACGTTTCAGCGATATGGCGATTCGGGAATGACGGTCTCGGACGTGTTACCCAGCTTTGCCCAGCATGTGGACAAGATCACGCTGCTCAAGGCTTGCGTTTCCCAAGAGCAGAATCATGTGCCGGCCTGTTACATGGCCAACTCCGGAGCTCCTCGTGGCGGGATGCCGCATATCGGATCGTGGGCCTCCTATGGCCTAGGCCAGATCAGCAACGACTTGCCCAGCTTTGTCGTGATGTGCGACCACCGCAGTGCCCCCGAGGGTGGAGCCAACCTGTGGAGCAGTGGCTATTTGCCGGGGCAACATCAAGGGGTCCCTTTGAGTTCAGGTCCACAACCGATGACCTACCTGCGGCCTCCCGAGGACTTGAGTGACCAGACGCAACGCGCACAGATGCAACTGCTACAGCGATGGAATCAGCGGCATCTCGAACAACGAGGCCAGGATCCAGCGCTCGAAGCCCGCATGAGAACACTCGAATCGGCGTTTCGCATGCAAGTCAGCTTGCCGGAGGTTGCGGATCTGACCGAGGAAACGATGGCCACCCACAAGCTGTACGGAATGAATCATCGGCCAAGTCATCGCTTTGGCCGACAGTGTTTGACGGCCCGACGACTCGTGGAACGCGGCGTACCTTTCATTCAGATTTACCACGGCGGTTACGAGA
>JBGTHH010001039.1:0-3256 GCA_041746275.1 Pirellulaceae bacterium
GGGCCTGGAGTTCGCTCACAACCATGGGATGGTCCATCGCGACGTGAAGCCGGCGAACTTGATGATCAACGAACAGGGCGTTGTGAAGGTGGCCGATCTGGGACTGGTCAAGACGCCCGACCCCGATTCGGAGGAACTCGATACCGCCGAGCGAAACTCCACCGACCAAGCGGCTTTATCGAGCTCGATGACGCACGTCACGATGAACAACTCGATGCTGGGAACGCCCAGCTACATGGCTCCGGAGCAAGCCAAGAACGCCTCGCAAGTCGATCACCGCGCCGACATCTATTCGCTCGGTTGCACTTTGTACGCCCTGCTGACAGGCCGTCCTCCGTTTGCGGGCAAGACCGTCATGGAGGTGATCTCGAAGCATCGCGGCGAACCGGTCGTACGTCCCGAATTGATTGTCGAGAAGGTCCCCGCCGAGCTGTCCGATATCGTAATGCGGATGGTGGCGAAATCGCCCGACGATCGTTACCCTACCGCCGGCGCGGTCGTTGCCGATTTGGAGAAGTTTCTAACGATTCGCGGCGAAGCTCCCACCGTGGGAAATGCGGCTCACGTTGAAACTTTGGAAGCTTGTCTGGCCAGTTATAACGGCGCGCTTCTGGCTAAAACGCGAGGTCTGTTGATCCTGGCGTTTGTGGCCGTGTGCGTGACACTGGGATTGATCAGCCTGCTCATCAGCCTCAAGGCCGCGCTCGGCATGGGCGTGTTCTTGTGCGCTAGCGTGGTCGCCTACTTCGTGACCAGCGGCTGGAGGGAGCGCACCTATCTGTTCGAGAAGGTTCGCGAATTTCTCTTCCAAAGTCCCTGGAGTGATCGCTTCACATGGCTGGGCGCGCTCGCACTCGCCGTCTTGATGCTGTGGATTCTGGGGGCAGCGTGGATGGGCCTGCTGGGTGCCGTGTTGGGGACGTTGATGGGAGTCGCGTTCTATTTTGTCATCGATCGCAAGGTGGCGACCGATCGCGCGGCGAGCTTGCAGCAAATGGAGGTGTTGCTCAAGCAGCTCCGACTACAAGGCATCGACGAGACGGCGTTACGCCAATTCATCGCGAAGTTTTCCGGCGATCAGTGGGAGGAGTTCTTTGAAGCCCTGTTCGGCTTCGAAGCCAAGTTGGCGGCGCGGGACTTCCGTCGGGCCGAAGGGCTGCGTCCGGGCAAGCGTTTTCGCGGCTGGCGTGAACCGCTGCTTGAGTGGTTGGCCAACCGTCTCAAAGTGCGCCGTGATCGTCAGACGCGTGAGCATCTAACCCGCGTCGAACAAGAAGGATTAAAGGCCACCGGGATTTCGTTGGACGAGGCCCGCGCTCGCGCCCAACGCATGGCGGCGGCATTGATCGAACAAGCGGGCGCGGGAGCCTCGCCGGTCTCGGTTTACACCGTCGCCATGGATCCAGCGGCCGCCGCAGCCGCCAAGCGCGCTCGTATCAAAGCCATGCTGGCCGAAGCGCGGGGCGGCCAGGAACCGCCGCGGTATTCCCTGCGCGACACGCTCCATGGCTGGATGAACCTCGCGATGGGCGCGCGGGTTCGCTTCTTAGCCGGATGTCTCTTGACGATTGGCTGCGGATTGTGGATGCAACAGAACGGAGTCGTGTCCGGTGCGCAAGTCAAAAGCGCCGCTGCCCAGGCACTCGAACAGCGGCAACTCGGCGAACTGGGCCAAGTGAAACTTGACGTGGGACAGACCGAACCGCTACGACTTCCCATCGTGGGGCGCTACTTCGACAGTTTGAACGCGGGAATTGCGGGCCTGATCCTACTAGTCAGCTCGCTGTTTCGCGGTTGGCCGATGTCACTGTTCGCCTTCCCGGCCGCGGGCCTCGCGATGCTGGGGCCATCACTGGGTATGCCGGGAATCGCGGCCTTGGGAGGTTCGTATGTCAGCAGCGCAGCAGCCGCACTGGCTTTGGCCTTCGTTGGGTTGATCTTCGGACGCACTTCCTCGGAGTGAGAGTTCCGGCCGAGCACATCACGCTCGTTCGATGTTGGCGGAGTCGCCGCCCGCCGCTCGGATACTTCTGCCCCCAATTTTTCTGCCAAGGGTAAAAAGACTCAGATCAACTCGCGGATCGGTTCGGCTGGGTCCTCGACCAAGTATTGCGGTCGACCACTCAGATCGCGGATCGTCGTGGTCTTATGGTCGATGCCCAAGTGGTGATACAGCGTGGCATAAACATCGCCGAAGGTCACCGGTCGTAAGGTGGCCTCGCCGCCCAGCCGATCTGTGGCCCCGATAACCTGCCCGGTGCGCATCCCGCCACCGGCCAGCAACGCGCAGTTCACGTTCGGCCAATGATCGCGACCGACTTGAGCGCTGATCTTTGGCGTACGGCCGAACTCGCCCCAAATCACCACCGCGCAATCGCGATCCAAACCGCGCGCGTGCAGGTCTTCCACCAAGGCACTGACGCATTGGTCGAACACCGGAAAATCCTCGGCTTCTCGTTTGAAGATCGAGTTGTTCGTACCACCGTGCCAATCCCACTTGCTGTAGTTCAGCGTCACGATGCGGGCTCCCGCTTCAATCAGCCGACGAGCCACTAACAGGCTCTGAGGCACACGCGGCGCGCCGTTCCCATCCATGAACTTCGTCGGATCTCCTGTGCCATAGCGCGCGACGATCCGTGGATCTTCTTTCGACAGATCGAGCGCCTCGGCCAGCTTGGACGAAGTGAGCAGGTCCAGCGCTTGAGCCGTGAATGTGTCGATCCCTTCCAGCGTCGTCGTGTTGTCCACTTCGCGTTTGAGTCGATCGACGCCGCGCAACAACTGTTGACGATCGTCCAAGCGTTCGAGGGTCACGCCGTTCAGCACCATGTCGTCGCGAGTCGGCCCCATCGGTCGAAAGGGCGCGAACGAGGTGCCCAAGAATCCTGGACCCGGTTCGTTGTAGGGCCCATGCGTGCAGGGATAACACAAGCTGACAAAAGGTGGCGTGGCCGGATGGGCGGCACCCTGAACACTTGCCACGGCCGATCCCAACTGCGGCCAGCCGCCCGCCGGTTTGGGACGCTTGGGATCGCGTCCGTTAAAGACTTGAATCGCATCGTGATTGTGCTGCGAACCCACCAGCGAACGGATCGGCACCAGCTTGTCCATCATCCCAGCCAGCATGGGGAACGCTTCACAGATCTCGATTCCCGGCACGTTCGTTTCGATCGGTCGCCACGGTCCCGCGACCTCGGCCGGAGCCAGCGGCTTCAGATCAAACATGTCTTGGTGCGGTGGGCCACCGACCAAATAG
>JBGTHH010001040.1:0-5193 GCA_041746275.1 Pirellulaceae bacterium
CGTGGCTCGCACGATGTTGGCCAGTCGTTTGTCTTGGGCCAACTTCGACAAACCAGGTGCCGCGGCGGAATCTCCTTGTCGAGCTTGAGCCAAGACGTTCGCGAAGTGGCTGGTCACATCCTCTTTCTCACCGTACCACAAGCGAAAGTGATTGGCCGCCCATTGATCGACCTCCGTCAACGCGGTTTTCACTTGGTCGTCGCGGCGCGCGGCGACCAACCAGTCGGCATATTGCGTAAAAGGCTCGCGCTTTTCCGCCGGCAACGGAGCGCGATCCAAGTGGCACTGCGTACACGCATTGGGAGTCCCTAGACTTAAGCTCAAGTCGGGACGCGGTATCCGCAAGCTGTGATCGCGGCGCGGGTCGACAGCCATATAAGTCGTCTCCGGCATATGGCAAGCCACACATGAGGCACCGGCGCTCCCCGGTTTGTGACGATGATGGGTTGGTGTGTCGTACTTGCCAGCGGAATGTTGATGACACGACGTGCAGACTTGATTTCCGTTGTGCTTCAACTTGGTGGTATGCGGATCGTGGCAATCGGTGCAGCGAATGCCTTTGTGATACATCTTGCTTTGAATGAACGATCCATGCACGTAGACTTCGTCTAGGATTTGACCATCGGCGTGATACGTTTGCTCCAGCAGGAGTTCGTTGGCGAAGTAGTCGTAATAGTCCTCGCCGGGCCGATAGCCTGGCTTCACAATCCGACGCCGCGAGTGGCACTGAAAACAGGTATCCAACTCGCTCTTCGTCCGCTGATCCTTCAACTTCGCCAAGCCGTACCCCAGTTTGCGATCCCAGAACAGCGATTTGGCTCGCGCTAACTTCACGTGGGTTTCGCCGGGACCGTGGCAGGCTTCACAACTCACATCGATTTCCGAAAACGTTGTGTGATACGTCTGCGTTCTGTCGTCGTAGTTTTTTTGTAGATTCGTCGAATGGCAGTCGGCGCACATGTTGTTCCAGCGCTGCGCGACGCCCGTCCAATGTAGATCGTCGTCTGGTTCCAACTTCTCGGCGACATCGGGTGGTCGCAGATAGAACCATTCCCGCTTGGTTGTATCCCACGAGACGCGCAGGACCTGCAGGCGCGCGATCTCGTGCTCGGGCATGTCGGCCGGGCGGTCGAACTCGACCATGTACTGTTGTAGCGGTTCGACGCCAAAGACATATTTCACTTCGAAGTCGGTCATGACTCCGTCGGGCCCTTCGGTATGCACCATATAACGATCTCCCTCGCGAAAGAGTCGCGTGGTCAATCCATCGTGGGTCAGGGTCGCGTTGTCGAAATCTCCCAACACGCTTTGTGGCGTCGCGCGATCCATCGCCAGATCGTGGTGCGAGCCCTCCCACAGGGTATTCTGCTGTTGATGACATTGAATACAGGTTTGTCGACCCACATAAGTCGAGGGCTCGTGATCCGGCAGGCAAATCCACCAATCGGCCCACACCACACCGCCCAACAACGTGGCGACGCCGATGGCGATCACGAATCTCCCGCGGCGCGGCTTCGTAATTGGTGCTGCGACGTCCGGAAAGCGACTTGGTTCGATCGGCATGAATCCATCACCAGTGTGAACAATATTCCGGGTCGAGGTGCCACGGGCTCGTGTGCTTAGCGTGGGCGACGCGCGCGACGCGTCGTTCGTCTAGCATAGCATGGCACGCCGTCCCAACTGAGTGCCCTCGATGGAGAGTGCGCTCACGGAAGCGTAGCCGTCGCCAACGGTCGAGCTTGCCGATAGGTCTCGGACTCCAGGAACTCAGCGACCTCGGTCAGATAAGGGAACCGTGACTCTTCCAGATTCGCGCGGCGATAGAGCTGCTCAAAAAACTCGGCACGTTTTGGAATGGGGATGCGACCATGTTGGCTTAAGCGATCCAACCGCAGGTAGTTGGCTTGCACGAGCGCCCGGATCGCGGCATGGCGATCTTCGATTTGCCGGTTGATCAGCATTCGAACGCGTTCGTCGCTCGGACGTGGCGGTTCCGTCCCTCCCGTCGGTTCCAGCACGAAGCTGCTCGGTGGCAGCGACTGACAAAGATGATCGAGTAGCATTTGGGCACGCGGGTCGAGACTCACGGCAACATGATCGAATTCGTGGCGCAACAACGGCGTCTCCCAGACATGTCGCTCATAGAACGTCAGGGGTAAGCGGATCACATGCCGCACTCGGGGCATGATCCGTACTCGCAACGGAGTCAGCGTCACCGTGTGATGGGGATCTGCGGGCGATAACGTGTATTTGAAGTCGAAAGTCCAGTCGAGTTTCATATGGAAGTCGGTTTTACCCACCGAGTCGCCGAAGTCGGGCACGAACGTGATAATCGTCTCGCCGTTTCGAATCAGGGGCAGCAGCGCGTCGGGGGCCGGTTGACCGAGAATGGAGTCGCGTCCCATCCGGTCCAGATTGATGAGCGCATCCAATTCATCCGCGAGTAACGCTCGCGGCACACTGACGAGCAGCAGCAAGAGCAACGCTTCAGTACGCATGTGGATCGCCAATGGCTGAAACTCGATAGAAGGTACCGGGGCGATTCGGAGAAACTGAAGTCTCGATTATCATTCGTCGTCGCCACTGCGGGAAGATCACTCGACCGTGTGTTCCAAGACGACCCGCTCGGCGGTGGCTGTGGGAGCAACGACCATGGTTCCGGTCCAAGCGACGGTTCCCACTTTGCAAATCGCCAGTAGATCCTCGCGACAATAGAAGTAGGTGAGTGTCACGCGGATGCGATCTTGACCCGCTTCGGCGATCAGTGGCAGTCGGACCTGAATTTCCTGCTCGGGCTGCTCGATCTTATGTCGCTGTTTGGTGATGGCCGGATCGAACAGCCGATCGTCGTTGGCGAGTTGCACGAAGTAGCCGAACGGCGCATCGGCATTCAGTTTGTATCCGTCAGGCAATGCGAGTTTCAGCGACAATTCAATCTCGCCATCGGTCGGGCGCACCTCGGTCACATCAAACGTACGATTCGCATCGGCAGGCGGAATTCGCGGCACGCTGGTCTGAGGCGGTGTGGGTGGCTGCAAACCTTGGATGGCCAAGGTGCGGACACGGTACGCATCCTTCAGGTCGATCACGCGGATCTGATGGTTGTTCGTGTCGGCCACGAAGAGCTGATCTCCAGCCACGCTCAATCCCATGGGCTCGTTGAATTGACTGGGAGCATCACCGCTGCCCGGCCTGCCATTGCCCGCGATGGTGGTTATCGTGGCCTGCATCAAGTTCAGCTCTTTGACCTTGTCATTGTAAGTGTCCGCCACAAACAACCGTCCGTTGTCATAAGCCACACCGACAGCGTGCTGGAGCTGGGCGAGACCGAGCGGACCATCCCGATCGCCGAACGTGAATAACCGGCCCTCGCGTAGGTTCGCAGTTCCCAATACGGTAGTCACGTTACCGCGCGAGTCAAACGGGACGGCGCGGATGGAGCTTCCTTCGCTGTCGGCCACAATGAGCCATTTGCCATCGGTGGCCAACCCGCTGGGTTGAGCGAACGCCGAGAAGCCCGCTTGATACGGGACGCGCGGAGCGAGTGGGCCATCAATGATATCCTCGGCTCCATTACCGGCGTAGAGTTCTATCCGACCTTGCGGCAGACTCATTTTCCAAATCTGGTGAGTCCCGGCCATGGCGATATACAGGTCATTGCGATGAACCAACACATCCCAAGGGCTCGCCAAATTCGCAGCGGTCGCTCGTGATACGGGGCGCACCAGAGGCCGCCGAGCCTGCTGTCCGGTACCGGCGATCGTCGCGACTTGCCGCGTTTCCAAGTTAACTTGACGGATCAAATGGTTTTCCGTGTCGGCGACGTAGAGCATTCCTTCGTGGATCGCCATTCCTTGGGGGTGGTTAAACATCGCTTCGGCGAAGGCTCCGTCCTGACGACCCGCCGCACCCGAGCCGATCACGTCGATCAAGTTTCCATTGAGATCGGCCACCACCAACCGATGATGTGCTGAGTCGGCGATGTAAAGTCGATCGCTCGCCGCATCAGCCAGCACTTTGCCGGGAAACCGCAACGGGGTCGGCGGCTGGCGATCGCGCTCCAAAGCGAACCGCAAGGGGGTTTCGTCCAAGAGGCCTTGGCGGCGAAAGTTGGGAATCAAACGCTTCAGAACCTCGTCAAATGCCTCGAATTGAATCTCCCCTGCATGTGTGGCGATCCAGTAGCCCTCGGGATCGATCATGATGATCGTCGGCCACATCGAGACGTTCCAGCGGCGCCAAAGCTCCAAGTTCGAGTCGACCAAGACGGGATGCTCGATGTCGTGGCGGAGAATCGCTTCACGGATGTTGTCGGAATCTCGTTCCGTGGCGAACTTGGCGGAATGGACTCCGATCACGACGACGTTATTGGGATAGGCACGTTCGAGCTTCTTTAACTCCGGCAGGATGTGCATGCAGTTGATGCAGCAATACGTCCAAAAGTCCAACACGACAAACTTGCCCCGCAAGTCGGACAAGCGAATCGGCCCGGACACGTTCAGCCAATCGCCTCCAACGTCCAGAGAAGGCGGCCGTTGCCGAGTGGGGAAGACACGTATCGGATCGGCTAAGCTAACTCCACTCAACCAGACAATCATCAACAGGGAGAGAATTGCCAACTTGGCCAGGCTGCGGCGCGGCGAGTTCATGCCGCGCTGGGGTCGATTCGCCATCGGACGGAACGTCATGAGATCACTCCCTGCTCGGATACGCGTGCGCCGTCCTCAACTCGAACCGCGCCAAACCGGTGATTGATCGCTCGGGTTGCCAATATTGTAGCAGAAAAATCGATCTTTCCAGTTCGGCGAGGTGCAACACGTGGCAACAGGGACGTTCGAATAACCGGGAATCGAGAAATATCGTCATAATCGAACTTAGTCATCAATCACGAAAACAATCGTGGCGTAGAATTTCCGAACAGTTATTTCCATCGTTCCGAGGAGTTGACAGCGATGTCCCACAGGCAATGGATCGCTTGGGTGTGCGGCTTGATGTGCGGTTTGGGACTGCGCGGGCCGGCGACTTTGGCCGCCGAGGATTGGATCGAGTCTCGCGAAAAGCTGGTGCAATTAGTCGCCGAGGGCGTGCAAGACCCGCGTGTCGTGGCGGCGGTGGCGGCGACCGAGCGACATCGATTTGTGCCTGCGGCACAACAGGCACTCGCCTACTTTGATATGTCGTTACCCATTGGCG
>JBGTHH010001041.1:0-2015 GCA_041746275.1 Pirellulaceae bacterium
TTCGTATTATTGAGTAAGGTTGTCGGCTTGCAAAGAACCCTGAACGGCCGCTGCGACGTGTTCCGTGGCGCTTCATCAAGCCACAGTTGCAGTCATCGCGACCCGAACCAGCCTCACGCTGTCCCAATCAGGCTCCTGGCAGATTAGTCGGTGCGTGCCTTATCATGCGCGTCGCCAGATGGGCGTCGTAACCGCCTACGGAACCAGCATGCCCCGAGGGGGTCAGACCCGACATTCAAAGTGAGCCTGCGATGAAAGCACTTGTCAAACGTGAATCCACACCGGGCTTGTGGCTCGAGGACGTTCCTGAACCCGTGATGGGCATCAATGATGTCTTGATCAAAGTCGATCGCACCGGCATTTGCGGCACCGACGTCCATATCTACAAGTGGGACGCCTGGGCCCAGAAGACCATTCCCGTGCCGATGGTCGTGGGTCACGAATTTGTCGGCGAGGTCGTGGCGGTCGGCTCCAATGTACTGGACTTTCAACCGGGCGACGTGGTCAGTGGCGAAGGGCATGTCGTATGCGGCCGCTGTCGCAACTGCCTGGCAGGCCGGCGTCATCTGTGTGCCCGAACGCAAGGCGTCGGAGTCAATCGTCCGGGTGCATTCGCGGAGTACCTCTCGTTGCCCATGACGAATGTCTGGCACCATCACAATGCGGTCGATCGGGATATCGCGGCGATCTTCGACCCGTTTGGCAACGCGGTTCACACGGCACTCTCCTTTCCGGTGCTGGGTGAGGACGTCTTGATTACGGGAGCCGGTCCGATCGGCTGCATGGCGGCGGCCGTGGTGCAACATGCTGGCGCGCGATTCGTGGTAGTCACCGATGTGAATCCCTGGCGCCTCGAACTGGCGAAGAAATTGGGCGCGGATCGCGTGGTCGATGTGCGCACCGAAACGCTGGCTGATGTCCAACGCGAGCTGGGTCTGAGCGAAGGATTCGATGTCGGTCTCGAAATGTCGGGCAGCCCCGAAGCCTTTCGCGCAATGCTCGAAAACATGTGTCACGGCGGCAAGATCGCCATGCTCGGAATTCCCGCCACCGAGATGGCGATCGACTGGAACACCGTGGTCTTCAACATGCTCACGATCAAGGGCATCTACGGACGCGAGATGTACGAGACGTGGTACAAAATGACCGTCATGCTACAAGGCGGACTCGACATCTCGCCCATCATCACGCATCGTTATCATTACACCGAGTTCCAGCAGGGATTCGACGTGATGCTATCGGGTCAGTCCGGCAAGGTGATTCTGAGCTGGATCGACTGAGGCCGATCGCGATGCGCCGTCGAGAAGTTCGCTAGCAAGCCTGCGCTCGCTGCCTGCGCCGCGTGCCTGAAGTGGTGTCCGCGCCCGTCTCAAGAGGCGTCGCGCACCCGGAAAACAGGTCGATAATTCTTGCCTAATCCGTCCAGGTCCGACAATGGCGATGCACTGATTTTTTGGACGATCATGTTCCGATCTTTCAGGACAGCACCAACGGCGACTGGGAGAGGAACGACATGAACGAAGACTTTGACATCGACGATCTCGCCACGGAAGAGATCGCGCGACTGCTAGCCGAAGACGAGTACGCGCTAACCGACGACCAAGCGTGCGCGGTGCAAAACTTTCTCTGGCGCGTTGGGGGTTGGGAGAATGCTCAACGGGCGTTAAACCTTCTCCGCCACATCGAACGCGCGGCGTGAGGCGGATTCAAGACTCCACTTCTTCATCAAGGGTTCCCTACTTCACGCTCCCGCATCTTCCGCTGAAAGGCATCGAAGTCGTGAATGGCAGTGCCGCCATAGCTGGTGTAGCGGCTAAAGAACTCCTCGGCCATTCGCAACTGGGTTTCTAGCTCCTCGGGCGAGTTATCGGCGAAGGTCAGCTTCGACAGCATGATGCTATCGAGTACGAAGCTGGAATAGTTCTGGCCCGTCGTGGCATCGTGCAGCGGCACAGAACGCAAGTTAGTCCACTCCCTATCCTGATTGATGATGCCTTGCAGATGCTGGAGGGACG
>JBGTHH010001042.1:0-2738 GCA_041746275.1 Pirellulaceae bacterium
CCTGCTCGGCTTCGGCTCGCACTTTGGATTGGGGCAATTCATCGCCTTGGAATCAATTCCGCCTATAGAATCAGCTAGTTGAGTCCGAACATGAGCGAATACCAATACCTCGACTTCCAAGCCATCGAGGCATTTCGTGTACGTCAGCCTTTCCAGGCTGACCTACGGTGCTAAATACGGCCACGGTGAATCGCCCTGTCTTGCCAGCCATCACCGATACGCTGTTGGTTGCCGATAAGTTCCGTAGCGCCGTGATGGCGCTATGCCACGAGCCCAGCCGAACAGTTAAACGTCAATTAGTTTGGCCGAGCGGGCGTCAACTAGCGGGACACGATGCGCTAACCGCAAGACGTTGAAACATTCTATGAACTACATTTGCAATGCGACTTTGCTTCCGAGCGATTACTAATAGGTGAATTATGCGTTATCTGCTGATTGCGACGGTTGTGTTCCAGGCACTAGGTCCCATGGCAATTCAAGCCGACGATCTGTGGTTGGCAGCCGGGGACGAGTTTCCCGGTCGGCTGCGCGTCAGCCAGGGTGAAACTGCTCCTCAGGTGGTACTCTCTCGAAACCCGTCCCCGGATCCCGCTTATCCTCATGCGGTGATGAAGGTAGGTCAGATCGCGGTGGGCCACGATCAAGCGATTTACTATTGCAGTGGCCTCGATGGTTCGATCATGCACTTGTTGGATGACCGGCATGAGATTCAAGTGCTGGAAGTTGCTGGTCAAGTTCGCGATCTCGCCTGCACGGCGGAAGAGCACACCGTGTATTACTCGGTCGTATCTACACCGCAAGACGGTCGACCGCTCGCCGCCGGACAGATTTTCCGCCGTGACTTGGGGGAAGGGAGCCCGCAGCTCGTAGCGACGATCGAACAAGCAGCCATCGGAGGAAACTGGTGGGGAACATTTACGATGCGCGACAGCGATATCTATCTCGCCACACTCGATTCGCCAAGTCGCATTTACAAGTGGTGCGCCACGGCGCTAACTCGCGAATTCACCACGAACCGATACGACATTCGTGGCATTAGCGTTGCTGGAAATGGCGATTTTCTGTTCGTCGATGGCAGCGGTGAAGTGTGGCGGACAGTCGACTTTACGTCAGTTCAGCGTGTACTCAGTACCTCACTCCGCTTAACCGATGTCAACAGTCGGGCACTGTCGACGACGCAACGACCATAATCGAGACGCTTGGCGTTCTCAACGAACCTGTCGCCGTTTTTCGAGTCGTCCTCACGCTTGACTCGGCTTGCGAGTTTGCCAACACTATGCGTTGTCGTGAAACGTCGTGTGGCTAGAAATCATCGTTTTCCTCCCTTTCATCGAGTCTGTGCATGCCGCTTACCGTCGTCTGTCCGGGCTGCAAGAAGCGTTTTAGTGTCAGCGAGAAGTTTGCGGGGCAAAAGGGCCCTTGCCCGAACTGCAAAATCGAGATCACCATTCCCTCGTTGGGCGATCAGGTTGTTGTCCATGCCCCGGAAACGTCCACGCTGAAGGACTCGAAGGGGCGAGCGGTTTCCCAACCCATCTTGCGCGAGGAGACACGCTTTTCTCCCAAGGTGGCGATTGGGATCGGTGTGGGCGTCGTGGTGGTCCTCGTGCTGGCCGTGATCCTGCGCGGTGCCGAGCAGGTGCCGACGATCGTCACGATTCTGGGCGCGATCCTACTGGCCCCGCCCTTGGTGTTGGGCGGCTATACCTTCCTGCGCAATGACGAACTCGAACCTTACACGGGCCAGGACCTGATCATCCGCGTGTTGTCATGTGCTGGTGCCTATGCGTTCCTGTGGGGTGCTTATGCGTTTGTCTATGCACAGTTGGGTCCCTTCAACATCACGCAATTGATTTATCTTCTGCCGATCTTGATCCTGGTGGGCGGATTCGCCGCGTATGCCAGCTTGGACTTGGATTTCTTGATCGGCGTGATGCACTACGCATTCTATCTGCTCGTCACGGGTGGACTCGCCTTGTTCATTGGCGTCGAGTTGTTTGCCGCAGCGTCCTGAGGCATCCTCGGGTCGTTGATGATCCGCTTCGGAAAGTAGCTGTGTCCCACACCATCGATGAAATTCCCGAGATTCGCGGGCTGGATGCACGGCAGCAACTGATCCGCATCCCGCCACAACTCGATGTGCCGCTGACGCCACGCGTCCGCCAGATCGTCGATTCCGCCGAGTTCCGTCGACTGGCGCGGATCAGCCAACTTGGGCTCGTCTCGCTCGTCTACCCCGCCGCCCATCATTCGCGTTTCGAACACTCGCTGGGCGTCTATCGCATGGCGCTCTTGTATTTGAAGCGATTGTCGCATGATCCGCGTTTCGTCGCGGCGATTTCGGGTCATGACGCGGAGGTCTTCATCGCCGCCGCACTGCTGCACGATTTAGGTCACTGGCCGTTCTGTCACCCGATCGAAGATTTGGATCTGGCGGGAGTGCCCGACCACGAACTGTTCGCAAACAGCTTTTTGTTGGAGGGCGAAATCGCCGACGCGTTGCGCGACGATTGGGGAATCCATCCCCGCGAGGTTGTGACGTTGTTGTCCGAAAAGCCCCGCGACGTCAAGTCGCGCATCCTGGGCAGCATGCTGTCCGGGCCGATCGATGTCGACAAAATGGATTACCTGTTTCGCGACAGCCTGCATTGCGGCGTGCCGTATGGCCAGAACTTCGATCAACAACGTCTGATTGGCAGCTTGTGCTTGAATGAAGCCAGTGATGGCTTGGCAATCAC
>JBGTHH010001043.1:0-2948 GCA_041746275.1 Pirellulaceae bacterium
CGGCGAGATCGCCGCCGGCCAGCGAGCGAAAGCCCCCGAGTCGCACTTCCGGACGGCCTTTGATCGATAGCACTGGCGCGAAATTCTGCGAGGTGACATGCGAGGCCAGTCGCTCGGAGAGCAAGCGGTCAGTACACGGCAACGCGATCTGGTCACCCTCGTCATCCACGTAGTAATAGTACGGCATGTCGTCCACGCCCAACACGCTGCCCAGTTTCATCGCCTTCAGCCCTTGTTGCTTGACGGTCTCGCCGAGCAGCAATCCGGCCAGGAACCCGGAGTTCCCCCACAACATCCCGCTCACGCCACTTTGCTTCGTAAACTCCTCGAACCGAAACGACTCGATGGGCTCGGTCTTCTTACCGTAAGGCCAACGCAACATGAATCGCGGGCAAGTCAAACCGAGGTACTTCGCATCCGGCAACGCCCGCAACTGGTCCCACGATTGCTTGACCACGGGATGAATTTCGTCGACGTGGACTTTCTTAAGACAATCGTTACTGATCGCCGCGAGAAACGGAGCCTGGGCCGCCGCCGCGATTTTGGCCACGCGTCCCAACAGATCGGCATGAGGCGGTGTTTGCTCGAAGGTGTAGTTACCGATCAGTACCGACAACTTACCTTGTTGGGCATCCAACGCAGGCTGTTCCACAAGTAGTTTGTAGAGTCCGGTCTCCTCCAAGGCGTCGGTGCCACACAAGTCCGCGGCAAGTTCCTCGGCGGTAATGTCGTAGAGCACGATTTGCAATTGAGCGTCGGTTTCGAGCCGGCGAACCAGCAACTCGATGCAGCGCCACAGCGATTCCAACGCTTGAAAATCGGGATGATGCAGCACTCGTCGCAAGGAATCGGACAGCGCTTCGTCAATCGCGGCGAGCATCTGCTCCTGACGTGGATCCTGGTGCGGGCTCAAGTGCGGTCGCATCAATTGCTTGAGCAGATCGACCACGGCGGTCTGCGGTTGATTCGTCGTCGGCCGTCCCACTAGGGCCGCGAAGTCACTGCGTTTGGCATTGGGAATGGCCGACCCGCGGGGCTTCTCGCGGAGGTGTTGATGACGCTCGATGGCGGCGGTGCCGAGCAAGGACTGCACGGCTTTGGCCGACGCCTCGAAGGTCGCCGGATTCGTCAGGCGTTGCCGGAGGTTAGCGAGTTTGCTGAAGACTTCGAGCTTCTCGTAAAGCTGGTCGGGGTGAAAGTCGTCCATGCCGCGTATCGAAATCGCGACCGATCCGCCGTCGTCACTGATCGGCAAATGCAATTGCAGATTCAACCGCTCGATAATGGCGTCCAGGTTGTCCACATCCACGCGTAACGGTTTTCTCGCCGCCAAAGCCTCGCCCACATCCAACCGACCTTGATTGGCTCGTCCCGACAAATCGCCCAAGATGGCGATGCGAAAGCATGTCGAGGTCCCGACCGGTGCTGTTCCCGCGAGGCGACCAAAATTAACTTCGTATTGCATGGTTTCCTGCTCTCTTGCTGAACGTCACTCGCGGCGACGGTGATTCTCGAAACTTGGTCGACCGACGACGAGAGGACTGATTAGAAAGGCATGGGTATTTCCCAACCCAAATAGCGAGCGATCCCAACCACAATCGGAATCACCACAATGGTCCCAATCACAAAGACGGCGATGATCAAGTTCGAAGCATTGTCAAACCAGTTCTTCTGTGGCGATTGATTCATCTTGGGTACAACCTTGTCCTAGTAGTAGGGGCTTCGGCGGATAGTATAGTTTTCTTGTCCGAGTCAAGGTAGCGATGGATAGCTTAAGTTTTGGCGTTTGTGTACGCAGTACGCCACATCTGTTGAAACAGGGCTTCCAGGTTCCGCGTGAAGGTTTCCGCGTCGCCCAAAGGCGATTGCAGCAGACGTTCGCGCAGTTGACTTCTCAACTCGCCGAGTGCGGGAAGATGTTGACTCCATTCAGTGGCCAGTCGCACATAGTCCTCGATGCTGCCCGCGACCCAATCTTCGAGCTGCAGGGTGGCGAGGTACGTTTCGCCCGCGTGACTGACGAACCGATCGCCACGAATCGCGACCACAGGCACTCCCATCCACAGGGCTTCGAGTGTGGTGAGGCCACCATTGTATGGGAACGGATCGAGGGCAATGTCCACCTCCTGATAGGCCGTCATGAACTCCTCGCGCGGCGCGCCACCCTCTAACCGCAGTCGTGCGGGATCAACCTGATGCGCGGCGAACGACTTGCGAAAGTGTTCCTGCACGTATGCATCCGCCAGCGCTCGGCTCTTGAGGAACAATCGTGACTCGGGCACCTCGCGCAGCACATGCGCCCAGACGCCAATGACTTGCGGCGTGATCTTGGCGATATTGTTGAAGCATCCGAAGGTCACGCGCCCCGTGCGCATGGCGGGCAGCGATGTAACGGCTAGATCTTGTTTGGGAGGACCAAAGCAGACGTAGCTGTGGGGCATTCGGGCGACTTGCTCTGTATAGAATCGCTGTTCGCTGGGCGGGATTAAATGAGAATCCGCGATGATATAGTCGACTTGAGGTAAGCCGGTCGTGCCGGGATAGCCAATCCACGTGGCCTGAACGGGTGCTGGGCGACGGGCGAGGGTTAACAATCGATGATCGGCGGTGTGGCCGCCGAGCTCGACGAGGATATCGATCTCGTCGCGTCGGATCATCTCCGCCAACGCGTCGTCCGATAAACGTGACACGGCTTTCCAAGCATGTCCTAGTTGCTGGAGTCGACGCGATAACTCGTCATCACCGGTGTGATTGGCATAGCAGGTCACTTCCACCGCGCGCGGGTCGTGATGCTTTAAGACGGGTTCCAAAAAGTACCCGACCGGATGATTGCGGAGATCGGCGGAAAGGTAACCGATCCGTAGCGGGCGAGGCTCGTCCGGACGGAGTGGGCGAGGCGGCAACGGCGTAATGCGAGCGGCATGACAGCGCGCCCAACTACGAGCGTC
>JBGTHH010001044.1:0-3422 GCA_041746275.1 Pirellulaceae bacterium
CGACGTCGGGATGCAAGCGGTGCATACGTACGAGCTGCCTCAGGGCAAGTCACGGTTGCGGATCGTCAAAATCGCCGACAAACAAAACGCGCGACCGGGAGATGTCGTCGACTTCACCATTCGCTTCGACAACGTAGGCGATCAAGTGATTGGCAACGTCACGGTCATGGACAACCTGAGCCCGCGTTTGGAGTACATCGAGGACAGCCAGAAGTGCAGTTTGAAGGCCGACTTCATGACTCAGCCCAACGACGGCGAATCGCTCGTGTTGCGTTGGGAGATTGTCGAGCCGATGAAGGTGGGCGATGGTGGCGTGATCCGCTTCCAGTGTCGCGTCCGCTGAGCTCCCCATACGCGATGGGACGTCCCTGGCCGACTTGCTCAGAACGTCGCGCCCCAGACGCTGTTGCTGGCATAGACACTGTAAAGGATCACGGTGAGCATCGCCAAGGAAATCCACCGTTCCGGACCCTCGGATGTTGGTGTCACGAACAGTAAGCCGACTGCGAGGACCATGGTCCCAAACAGGAAGCCGAGTTGACGCCAATACGCCCACATCCGGTTATCCACTTCGGCTTGCTCGGCGGCGATCTGGTAGCTCAGCCAACGTCCACGTCGCAACGTGCGCTGCTCGTCCGACTTGTCGCGATCCAACGTGGCGATGAGCTCGGGTAGACGTTGCAAGCGATCTTGTTCCGCGGGCTTACGAGCGCGATTGTCGTTCAAGGCGGTGCGTTCGTCCTCGAACAGCGCTTTTTCTCGATCCCAGTTGCGTTGAAAGTCGGTCTCGGCGGATTCCGCAATGGCCTGCAGCCGCACTACCTTTCGCCCACCGAGCGAGTCGCAGCCGCGTGACATTAACACGATCAGCACTCCCAGGACCACCAGCGTGCGACCGACGGAATAGATTAACGACGCGACATCCAGATCGAGTGTCGAAGAAGGGCGAGTGGGTGTCGGTTTCGTTGTAGACGAGCCGTTCTGCTTGGGTGTCGCGTCCGGTTTGCGAGACAGCTCGCCCGATTTCCGCTTCCCAGGAAACAGCTCTTCGACGTCACTGGCGGGCAGCCAGTTCTCCATCCCTTCTTTCCAGACGAGGTCGTCACGGCGCAGCGCCCCCGCGGCAGCGAGGGCCTTGATCTGCGAGGTGGAAATCGGACCTTGCTCCGCCTCGCCGCGCGCATAGTACCAAATCGAATCGGACATCGAGATGCTCCGTGTTGGTCGCGATTGTACACGGAGCGAGCCCGCGATTACAGCAGCTTGACGCTGAATCCGCAGAGGTCGTCGCGGGACGGAACTTGCCGACTAACTGGCCTGCAGACTCCAGACGGCGACTTTACCGTGACCAACTGCGTAGAGCATGTCGGCCCCGTCGCCCAAGACCAGATCGTGGACGTGCATGGGAGCGTTGTCCTGACGCAAGATTTTGTTCGCGTTCAAATCAAAGAACTGGATGAATCCCGCATGATCGCCTCCTGCGGCCAGCAACCATTCGCCGTGTGGGTCGAAGACCAGCCGCTCGACAAGTCCTTTATGGGTGTCGCCCGGAAACTCGTGGGTGCGTTCCCCGGACTGCCAGTCGAAGACTTCGACGCGAGCGAGCCCCTCCAAGTGATCGATGTTGCCGACCTGCCCCATCCCGCCCACGGCCAATAGTTTCGAATCGGCCGAAAAGGCAAGCGAGCGGACACCGCCAATCGAATGAATCCGCGCCTTCGGATCCCAGGTGTACATGAGCGGCGTTTCCACCGTGGCGAGTTGTTGTCCGTTGGCCAGGTCCCAAACGAGGTTTCGCCCCACGCGATCGCCGGTCGCCACGAAGCGGCCATCAGGCGAGATCGCACAGGCGTATAACATCGAAGGGAAGTGGTGGGGTGTCCGCAAGGCATGGCCATGCAAATCGCGAACCAGCACGCCACGCTCGACATCCCAAATCCGGCAGACCATGTCATCGGCCACGGAGACGATGAATTTGCCATCGGGTGTCCCGGCGAGTCCGCGAATCCAACGGCTATGAGCCGGAATCGAACGTACCGACTTTTGGGTTTCGGTGTCCCACCAGATCAGCCGCCCATCGTATCCCGCGGAGATCAAATACTTGCCCGCCAGCACCACGCCCGTCACATAGCTCTCGTGACCTTCATATTCGATAGGCGTTGGCTTCTGGGCCAGCACGTCAAAATCATGGACTTTGAAATCCGACGCGCCGACGTACAGCCGACTCGACGCGGGCTGCTGAGCGAGTGCGAAGAGAATGCCGGGACGTCCGACTTCTTTGACGATTTTCAGGTGATCGGGATGGGGCTTGTTCATGACTGCGATTCGCGATGCGAGTAAAGCGAGAAACGACGTTTACAGAATGACCTCACGCAATGGTTGCGTGCCCGGTTCGGTCAACGGGACCGGCCGCACGCCCACGTAGTATTCCTTCTCATGATCGATGCCCAAGGCGGCAAAAATCGTCGCGAACAGCTCCGCCGCTCCGATTTCCCCGTCGACGACCGTGTGGCCATTTTCATCGGACTTGCCATACACCGAACCGCCTTGAATGCCGCAACCGGTTAACGAGACGCTCCATGCCGAAGCGAAGTGGTCGCGGCCGAGGCTCGCGTTAATGTTCGGCGTACGACCAAATTCGGAGAGCGTGAGGACCAAGGTATGGTCGAGCAGTCCGCGTTGCTTCAGATCGTCAATCAAGCCGGACAGGACGTGATCCAACTCCGAGACCAACTCCAGATGGGTTTCAAAGTTTTGTCCGTGGCTATCCCACCACGCCCGCGAAACCTTGACGAAGGGCGTGCCCGCTTCGATCAAGCGCCGGGCCACGAGAGTCTGTTCGCCGAATAACGTCGGGCCGTACATTTCACGGATTGCCGTTGGTTCGCTGGATATGTCGAAGAGCTGTTCGCTGGACATCAAGCCGCGGACGCGGGCGTAAGCTTCACGATGACTATCCAACGAGCTCGACGCGCGTCCGGACGAAAACCGTTGGCTCAACAACTGCCGCAAATCCGCGCGGGACTGATGGTCCAATTCGTCGATGCTCTGTGGCAGCGACAGATTTGAGGGCTTGGACTCGGTGGTCAGGAACATGGGGGCATAACGAGCACCCAGGAAGCCCGATTGCCCCGTCCCACTGCCGCGGCCTTCGGTGGCGGTATAGAACGCGACATAGTCGGGAACTTTGCTGTCGGCCTGTCCCACTTCGCGCGCGATCATGGCTCCCAGATCCGGCAGTTTCAATGCTGCCTCGTCGCGGCGCCCGAGATGCATCAACGTCGCACCGCCACCGTGGTCGCCGATTTTGGTGTTCAACGAACGAATGATCGACGTATGTTGCAATCGCTGCGACATCCGCGGCATCAGTTCCGAGATGTGGATGCCCGGCACGTTTGTGGGGATGGCCCGAAATGGACCAC
>JBGTHH010001045.1:0-6497 GCA_041746275.1 Pirellulaceae bacterium
CGATCTTGCTGCGCCAACTTGCGGGCCTCACGGTAGCTCTGTTCTTCTCCACCGGTGTGCTTAGCGTGACGCGTGCCGAACCCGCTGCGGACGCGCCTCGTTGGGTCTATCTGCAGCAGAATCTCCAAGTGACCGAGAATGTGCCGACGATCGAGGCGATGTTGCGCCGCGCGGCGGCGTCGGGGTACAACGGCGTGGTGCTGGCGGATTACAAATTGAACATCCTGGATCGCGTTCCCCGCCACTATTTCATGAACGCCGAGCGCTTTCGTGAGATCTGTGGGGAGTTGAAGTTGGAGATCATTCCCGCCGTGGCGAGCTTTGGTTACAGCTCCGGCATCTTGGCTCACGATCCGAATCTCGCCGAGGGCTTGCCCGTGAAAGCTACGCCGCTGGTGGTGCGAGGCGACCGCGCGGTTCCCGCGACCGGGACCGAAAATCTCATTCCAGGCGAATTCGAGCAGCGGCGCGATGATCTGTTTTCCGGCTGGAATTTTCAAGACGATCCCGGGGTGGGGACATTTGCGGATCAGCGGATCAAGCATGGCGGTGCCACTTCGCTGCGCATCGAGAATCCGCCGGGAGTGCGGGCGAATCGACGCGTGTCCAAGCTGGTGAAGGTCCGGCCTTGGACGCAGTACCATGCCTCCGTCTGGATGCGCACGCAGGACTTCGAAACGAATTCCACCGCGCGGATGTTCGCGATGAGTGCAGCGGGTCGCGTGCTGTCGTTCAACAACTTGGGAGTCAAACGCGACCAAGACTGGACCGAGCATCATGTGGTCTTCAACAGCCTGGACAGTGAGGAAGTGCGTTTGTACTTGGGTGTGTGGGACGCAGGCGCGGGGAAATTGTGGATGGACGACGCGCGGCTGGTCGAGGCTCCACTGGTCAATCTTGTCCGTCGGCCCGGTTGTCCCCTGATGATGACGGATGCCACGGGGACCATCACGTATGAAGAGGGAAAGGACTTCGCCGAGCTGCGCGACGAGCGTTTGGGAGTGACGCCGTGGGCCGGAGAGTTCGATGTCTATCACAAACCGCCGCAGGTTCGTATCCTGCCTGGTTCACGCATTGGCGATGGTCAGACGCTGCACATCAGCTTTTACCACGCCGTGACGATCTACGATGGTCAGGTTCCCTGTTCGCTGACCGAGCCAAAAGTGTTTGAGGTCGTGGAGGACCAAGTGCGGCGCGTGAATGAGTTGTTCCAGCCGCGGACGTTCTTTCTCAGTCACGACGAGATCCGCGTGGCGAATTGGAGCGCACCGGAGCGTGCCTCGGGACGCACGGCCGGCGAGCAGTTGGCGGAGAACGTGCGCCGCTGTGTGGAGATCGTGCGGCGAATAAATCCCGACGCGCGGCTCTGCATCTGGAGTGACATGTTCGACCCCTCGCACAATGCTCGCGACCAGTTCTATTTGGTCAACGGTGATCTGGCGGGGTCATGGGAGGGACTGCCCAGCGACATGATCGTTATCAATTGGAACAGCGGTCAGCCCGATCGCAGCCTGCCGTTTTTTGCTGAACGAGGCCACCGCCAGATCTTGGCCGGTTTCTACGACGCACCGGTCGAACGCCTTGGTCCTTGGCTGGCCGCCGCCAAGAAGGTGCAGGGGCCTCACGGCGTGATGTACACCACTTGGCGAGGCGATTTCTCGAAGCTGGAAGCCTTCGCCGAACAGATCGAAGTAGCCCGTACTCGCTAATGTGCGAATCTTAGGGACTATTGGACGAGAGATGAATGAATCGGCCCACTCAGGTCGACTGTGTCTCGCCCCAAAGAGAGTCCGCTGCCAGCGGGGAACCGAGCGGGTCGCTACTGGAAACTCGCCGCGAACTCGGCTATTTTTGTCTGGATGAATACACGAACTGCTTCAGAAGACTCATTGGCCATGCGCCTCCGCGGTGGCATGGTGGGGATGGGGATGATTTTCGACGAGACCTATCGGCCGTTCTTCGAGAACGTGTTTAGGGACGGTCTGTATGATCGCCGCTTCGGTGTTTGTGATGTGGATCTGGTGGCGGTGGCCAGCCGCACGGGGAGTCGAGCCGAAGCCTATCGGCGGAGCTCCACCGGGAAAATCGGCGAGTTTCAAAGCTTCGCCGAACCGCAGGCGATCGAACAATTGCTGAACGTCGACCTGGACTTCGTCTGTGTCGCCACGCCGGATGATCGGCATTTCGAGTCCGCCAAGGCGGCCATCGAAGCGGGCAAGCACGTGTTGCTCGAAAAGCCGTCGGTGCTGTCCCTGGCGGAGCTCGATGAACTGGCGCGGCTCGCCGACGAGAAGCAAGTGTTGGCCAAAGTGGTCTACCACAAGCTGTTCGATCCCGACCACAAAAAGCTGCGCACGTTGGTCCATGACGGTGTGCTCCAGCATGTCAACAATGGGTATTGTTCGCTGCTCGAGCCGAAGTTGATCTCGGGTTCCCAGTTCTCGGAGTGGATCACGGGGCGGAATCCCGGCACGTATGTCGCCGTCCACTACATTAAGCTGATCGACTTCACCTTTGGCGGTCGGCTACAGCGGGTGACGTGTACTGGCCAACGTGGCATCGTGGGACCGAGCGACGGTCCGACTTGGGATTCAACTCAATTGCGGTTGGTCTACGCCTATGACGATGGGCGCGAGGCGGCCTTCGACATTCATACCAGTTGGGTCACGCCCGACAACTTTCCGGGATATGTCGAGCAAGAGGTGCAGTTTCGCTTCGATAACGGCGTCTGGAACGGTCACAGCCGCAAACGGGGCGTCGAGTGTACGGTCGAGGGCCGGACGCCGATCGAGATGAAGATCTCAATGAACAATCACTACAACGGCACGTTCGTGGAACCGTACGGCCAGCGATCGCAGCGGGGTTATGGGATCGAGGTGCTGGAGCGGTTTGTCCGGGAAGTGGGCTTCGTCGAGCGCGGTGGCTCGCCCGAGTCACGCTCGGATCGCTTGTCGCAGATGCGAACCTACGACTACAACGATGTGTCCGCCGACCGACAGGTCGTGGCCGCAGTGCAAGCGATGGAAGCGATTCTTCAGCAGCACGCGGCGGGACACCCGGAGTGTGTCGTCAAGGTGAACCAGCCGCAGGGAGGCTTGGTGCTCTACCGGCCGGGTTCCGCGTCGCCGGAAGTTTTGTATGCACCCAGAGTTTAGTTCGTAGGTTCGACGCTTGGTGGGCCGAGCACTTGGAGCTGGGCCGTGTGGATTCAATCTCAAACGACGTGAAGGCTACTCATGAATACGGCGACTCACGAAGACACGACCAACGTGATGACGGAACCGACGGCGATTCAACATCCGGGTGAGGAGCAATCCAACGATCTGCGACGCCGCCTCGTGCATACCGAACCGATCGCGCTGCGGACCTACACACCGACGCTGGCTCTGCTGGATCGTAGTGCGGGCAGCTACCACTGGACTCCCGAAGGTCGCAAGCTGGCCGATTTCAGCTCGGGCGTCTTGGTGGCGAACCTGGGACACAATCCGACGCGTTGGTGGCGGCGGCTGATCGATTACCTGGGGCTGACCGAACTTGACGAGTTGCAGGAGTATACGCCCGCCGCGCCGTTAACCGCGTACAACGCTGTAAGCAGCCTGGAAGTGCAAGCCAGCGAACGTCTGCTGGCGAACATGCGTAGCCAGCCGGGTGGCGCTCGGATGGAGCAAGTGCTGTGGGCGGCCAGCGGCAGCGAAGCGGTTCAAAAAGCTTTATGGGCGGCACTAGCGGTCGACTCGCGACGCGAGATGATTCTGGCCACGCGTGGCGGCTTTCATGGCAAGAAGGGACTGGCCGGTGCGGTTACCGGCAGCGAAACGGATCGGCATCGAGATCCGCGTGTGCGCTTCATCAGCTTTCCCAAGGTGGAATGTGCCGACGTCGAATTGCGCAAGCAACCGCTGGACTTGGAGCCGTACGCCCAGGAATTGGACAAGCTCGGTCGCGAACTCGAGGGACGGATCAGTTGCTTGATTACCGAGCCGTATCTGGGTGGCGGCGGTTCGTACCATCCGCAGCCCGAGTACATGCAGTTGCTTCAGAACTTCTGTCGCCAGCATGGCGCGTTGTTCATCTTGGACGAAATTCAAGCGAACTTCGGCCGCACGGGACCGATGTATGCCTACACGCACTATGGCGTCGAACCCGATATCGTTTGTCTGGGTAAAGGGCTGGGCAATGGTGTTCCGGTCAGCGCCGCAGTGGGGCGGGCCGATGTCTTCGGTGCCTTGCACTACGGTGAAGGGTCGGATACCTGGAGCGCGAATCCGCTGTCGAGTGCCGCCGTGCTCGCGACCTTGGACGAGTTCGAGACGAACGACGTGATTGCCCGTGGCCAGCGGCTGGCAGCGATCATCGAGGAAGGGCTCGTCCGATTGAAGACAACCGGAGTAATCGAGAGAGTCCGCGGCGAAGGCTGCGTGTGGGGCATCGAGTGTGCAGGGTGGGGAAACTTTGAGCCGGAAGAGGTCGCCAACGCGGTCGTTGAAGCCTGCTATCTGGGCGATGCGCAAGGGCGGGCGATCCACTTGCTCGGACCCTTGGCGGGCAAAGTGATTCGCATCAGCCCACCGCTCACGATGGACCCCGTCGAGCTGCGCGAGTATCTCGACGCGATGCACGGCATCCTGGCGAATGTCCGGCTCAAGCTGCGATGATCGATCCTCACGACTTGATGGAGTTGGCGATCGCCAAGGCTCGCGCGGGGATTGAGCTCGGGCAAAGTCCCTTCGGCTGTGCAATCGCTTCGGGCGACGACGTGATTGCCGTCGCTCACAATACGGTCCTGCTGACGACCGACATCACGGCCCATGCCGAAGTGAACGCCCTGCGGCTGGGTTGTCAAGCGACGGGGCGAATTCATTTGGACGAGTGCCAAGTGGCGACCACGTGCGAGCCCTGTCCGATGTGTATGGCCGCGTTGCATTGGGCGCGCGTTCGCACGGTCTTCTACGGCGCTTCGATCACCGACGCCGAGTCCGCCGGGTTCAACGAGTTGCAAGTTCCCGCCGCCGACGTGCTCAAGATTGGCGGCAGCCGAGTCGAGTTGGTGAGCGGCATGCTGTCCGCGTCGTGTCGCGAGTTGTTTCAGCAGTGGCTACAACGTCCCGACCGCCGGGTGTATTGAACGGGCCGTCTTCCCGCTCACGCCTCGTGGGTGACGGTCACATTCGTGCTGATCCCACCCCGCGCACTGAATGCGGCGACCAGCTTCATGCGACGCGGCTGCAGGACCGCCACCAGATCGTCTAGGATGCGATTGGTGACGTTCTCGTAGAAGATCCCCTCGTTGCGGAAGCTCTGCAAGTATTGCTTCAAGCTCTTGAGTTCGACGCAACGCAACTCGGGCGTATAGGTGATGGTCAGCACACCGAAATCGGGCTGGCCGGTCTTGGGGCAGACCGAAGTGAACTCGGGGCAAATGATCTCGATGGCGTAATCCCGCTGTGGGAACTGATTGTCAAACGTTTCGAGAAGATCGCGGAACTGGTCGGACACAAGTGGCTCCTATTCGGTAAAACCCCATTCTGTCAAGATGAGCCAAAAGTCGGAAGTGGGTAGTCCATGCGTATTGCTGAAATCTACAAGTCGCAACAAGGTGAGGGGTTACTCACCGGCATCGAGAGCGTGTTCGTGCGCGCGTCGGGTTGCAATCTGCGCTGTTGGTTCTGCGATACCCCCTTCACGTCGTGGGCTCCGGAGGGCGAAGACCTGGAGGTCGAAGTGATTCTCGAACGAGTCGATCGACTGGCTTGTCGGCATGTCGTGGTCACGGGTGGCGAGCCGATGCTTTTTGCCGAGTTGATTCCTCTGTGTCGCGGGTTGCGGCAGGCGGGTTGCCATATCACGATCGAGACGGCGGGGACACTGTATCTGCCGCTGGCCTGTGACTTGATGTCGATCAGCCCGAAGCTAGGCAATTCGACACCCTCGCCCGAGCTGGACGCCCGTTGGCACGACCGGCACGAGCGAGCTCGTCATGTTCCCGAGGTCATCCGGCAATTGATTGCGGAACACGCTTATCAAATCAAGTTTGTCGTCGATCAACCCACCGACTGCGACGAGATTGAACGCTACTTGGAAGCGATGCCCGAGATCGCGCGCGACCGCGTCTGGTTGATGCCGCAAGGGATCGAACACGTGCGTTTGCGGGAAACCGGCGCATGGCTCGAACCCTACTGTGTCGAGCACGGTTATCGCTTCTGCCCGCGTCGGCACATTGAGTTATTCGGCTTCCAGCGCGGGACGTAACAGGTGATTGCGGAGCGGTTGAGCGGATCGAGTGAAACCGCCCGCGACTTGAATTATTGTTCTGAGTCGCGTCCACAAGTTATTCAGGTCGAAGCGACTCTTGACGAATTTTCTGATCTAACGGGGTAGTTCCGTTTAGCAGATTCACAATGGTGCAATCGCTTCGTGTATATCTCGCCGGGCTTTGATGGTCAAAACAGACATTTGTGGGCGATCAGTGATAGGTTCGATTCCTATCCTCTCCCCAC
>JBGTHH010001046.1:0-5538 GCA_041746275.1 Pirellulaceae bacterium
TGCCGAGCCAGCCGAGCAGCCCTATAAGGCGAGTATCGAGAAACTGCTTCCGGAGTTTTTGAAGAAGCCCGGCGAGCAGGACTCGATTGTCGTCTACTTCAGCGGCCATGGCTTTCGCGATGCGGAGGGACGGCTGTATCTAGCTCCCATCGATGTGGATCCCGACAATTCGACGGCTACCGGCGTGTCAGTGGAATGGTTCCGCGATCAACTCGCCGCCTGCCGCGCGCGTTTCAAGCTGTTGATACTCGACGCCTGTCACGCGGGATCGGAGAAGTCCGATGTGGAAACCCAATCCGTTACTGCCAAGGATTTGGGCGATCTGTTCAAAGCGTCGCCCGGCGTCATCACGTTGGCTAGCAGCACTGCCGAAGAAAAGAGTCTCATCTGGGATTTCAAACAGCAATCTCTGTTCAGCTACTGGCTCAAGGAAGGTTTGAAGGGACATGCCGACGCGAACGGTGACGGCGCGGTGTCGGTGGACGAGTTGTATGACTTCGTTCATGGCCATGTCACCAAGACGGCTCGCGTGCGGTTTACCCGGCCGCAAACACCCGTGCGACTGGTCGGGCCACGCACGCCGGGAGTGCCGCTGGTGGTGCGTCTACAGCCACAGGGCTTGAAGCAGACGCTCTCGGATATGGCCGAGCAAATGGCGGGGGTGATGGAGGAACGTGGCTTGGGAAACATCGGCGTGTTGGAATTCACGAACGACACGAAGTTGGGCGAGATGCTCGGCGCGAACTTCGGGCTCTTGGGACGTTACTGTGCCGAGGAACTGGAACGTCGGATGGTCGATCGCTGCGGCGGCAAGTTCACCGTCGTCGACCGTGGGCGACTGCAAGAGGCGCTTAAGCAGCAACGATTGGGTCTGAAGGACTTGTCCTCCGGGACGGCGCTGGAACAACTTTCGAAGAGAGCGGGTGGCATGCCCGTAGTCGCTCGCGGCACCCTGATCGATCGTCACGGTCGCATGGTGACGCTCCGTTGTAAGCTGATCGAAACGGAAGGCGACGCCACCCTCGCTTCGGTCGGCGGCTTGGCGCAGTTGAACGAATCGGAGTGGGCGATGATCGGTCGCAGTGCCGAAATCGCGCCCGAGGCGCGGCGCGGCGATCCACCCACCGCCGTCGAGCCCGCTCGTCCCACGGAAGATCGCGTGGTCGAACACGCCGACGAAGCTTCGCGCGGCCCACATCCTTTGCAGGACCCCGATTTCAAGTTCCCCATCAAGCTCATGATCGCAGGCAAGGAACGCCGCGGAGTCTTCAAGAAGATGGGTGAAGGCAGTGACGAACACTGGGAGTACTTTGTGCCAGTGCGGACCCGAGAAATCTACGAACTGTGGGTCGGAAACCGCAGTGGCGGCCCCGTGATGATGCGATTGCTGGTCGATGGCTTGAACACGGTGCCAGAAAAAGAGCAGTTGAAGGGAGTCGAGACCTATGTTTGGGGCAAACGGGTGAATCTGAACGAAGCCCGCAGTTGGTTACTCGATCCGACATCGAGAAACACGTTGCGTATCGCCGGTGTGCCCACCTATGCCATTCGCGGCTTTGTCACCGATACGGGTTCGGGGGGAAAGCTTCGCGAGTTCACGGTGGTCGATGCCGATAAATCGCTGGCAGCACGGCAGGAGTTCACCGATCAGATTGGCATCGTCACCGCGGCGTTCTATTCCGCAAACACATCTCGCGGCGTCGGCACGGCTGCCGGCCAGGAGCGGAACGAGAACATCGAGGAACGCGGCGGGTATGTTGCGGGCAATCTGCTGGCCGTCGTCCACATTCGCTACGTCGACGAAGCGGCACTCGCCAACGAGCGGTAATACGGATGGTTCCGTCCAGCTATGCTGCACGCGATCCAGATTGACTCGTTTACCCCAACTTCCCAAGTTGCTCTTGAATTGCTGGGAGCATTGCGGTAGAAGTCGCCCCTCTTCGAATTGAACTAACCTTTCGAGCTGGCGGGTCCGCCCATGCGAGGAACGCGTTTCCTGTTTCTGTTGCCGATTCTCTTGGCGTGCCCTTCGCTTGCCGCTGAGTCGTTTCCCTATAAGGTCCAGGTTGCAGGCCGCGATGTCACCATGCGCAGTGGGCCGGGCGAGCGATACTATGCCACGGGCCAAGTCGAGAAGGATGGGGAAGTCGAAGTCTATCAACGCCACGCGGAAGGCTGGCTGGCGATCCGTCCTCCCGAGGATAGTTTCAGTTGGATTGAAGCCAGCAAGCTGCGTATGACGGACGATCCGGATGTGGCCAAAGTCGTCGGCGAACAAGTCGTGGCCTGGATCGGCAGTAAGTTGGACGGGATCGAGGACCACAATTGGCAAGTGAAGCTGAGCGTGGGCGAACCGGTACAACTGATGAGTAAACGGTCCTTGGCGATTTTCCGTGGCGATCCCCAACGCGATTTCTACCAGATCGCACCACCGGCCGGTGAGTTTCGTTGGATTCACGAACGCGAGGTGTCGGCATTGACCAAGAACAGCAAGCAAGACGACTCTCCCACCGAAGTGCAACTCGCTCAGTTTCAGGTGGTGACCGATACCAAAGAAGCAGCCGCCGCCGCCGCCACCCCGCGCGATGGCTTCGTTCCACGCGGTACGTCGTCGTCTCCGCCGTCCGGTGATCGCCTTGCCTCACTGGCTCCGCGCCCGACGTTTCGACCGCGATCGGGCAGTGCGGCCGATATCGAAAGTTGGGCCAAGAACTTGAATGTCGAGTTGTCCTTGATGGCGGCGAAATCGCCCGAGGAATGGGAATTCGCGTCCTTGCGACGCGAGGCGGAAGTGCTGCTGGACGAAAGTTCAACAACGCTCCATCGCGGCAAGGCTCGTTTGCTTCTCGAAAAGATCCAAGCATGGGAAACGCTGCAACAACGTCGCTCGGGAGTGGAAGACTCGACGGGAGCGTCGCGCGACAAATCCACTAACACATCTTCCTCCGCACGCAACGACTCAGCCGGGGAGCCGCGATTTGACGGGCGCGGTTGGCTGTTGCCGGTCCATTCCAGTCAGCAAGCCTCGCCCCCTTACGCGCTATTGGATCAGGAGGGAAAGATCCTGACGTTCATCTCTCCGTCGCCGGGACTTAACCTGCATCGGTATCTGCGCAAGGAAGTGGGCATCTTCGGCCAGCGCAGCCGCGCTGAGTTCCTTAACAAGCCGCATTTGACCGCCGATCGGATCGTCGACCTCGATCGTCATCGGCGGTAAACGGCCCTCAACTGCTCGCGCTGCGATAGCTGAGCAACGCCCGAGTGAACACCCAACGCGACCCCAGCAGGCTGCCGGCTGTTGCCGCCAGCGCGAATAAGGCCAACGACAGACTCATGCTGGTCTCGGGCCGCAACGGCTGCGCGATGATCCGCGCCGGCACGTTGACCACAATCAACACGGGAATAATGAACGTAAAGAACCACTGCAATGGCGTGCCGAAGCGACCATTGTAGATCTCCATGGGATATCGTGAAAAGTTCGTGAGATAGAACCAAAAATCGTACAGAGTCTGATTGCGTCCGAGCCAAATGCTGGTGGCCGCCAGCGACACCATTAAGCTGTACATGATCGCCACGCCACACAGCAGGTAAAACACGTACATCACGCACATCATCGGTGTAATGAGCAACGGCTGGACCGTGTCGGCCTGTAACCGCCATAAGCTGACAACCAGCAGGATGGCACCGGCCGCGAAGTTGGACAGCGATGACCAATCAATCTTTTGCAGTGAGATCAGGAACTGGGTATCGATCGGTTTTAACAGCGCGAAGTCGAGGTTGCCCGTGCGGATCAGCTCGCTGAACTCCTGGGCATTGGGCATGAAGAAGGCTTGAACCAGACTGTTCACGATCCAAGTCGTGGCGATGAAGGCGAAGAACTCGTATTGCTGCCAGTCCGCGATCCGCCGCTGCTCGATCTGCGAGAAAATCAGCAAGTAAAAGCCCAAATTCATTGCCGTCCAGGAAAGCGAGGCGATGCATTCGATGATGAAGTTGGTCCGAAACGACATGTCTCGAATCAAGCTATTCCGCGCGAAGGTGAGCAACACGCGGAAGTATTGCGGCTGTTCGCGGGCTGAAGGCACGATGGAAACCCAAGTGGATGGTAGCGGATCGGGGCGGTGAACCGGCAGCATAGTTGATATTAACTCCATCGTGAACCGTGGTCGGTTCCGCGAAGGCCAATCCTGACTTGACTTCCTCGTGTACTTTATGGTGAAACCCCTCCGGTCGCCGCAGCCGCTGACGGAGCCCAGCCGACCACGGAGTCGGACGCAAATTGTCGGATTTATTGTCGCACCCGTTTGACACGGCTCTTCGACGCGAATACCGTGAGCGGTACTATGCTCCGTCACCGTCCACTCCGAGTTCGACTTCGCCTGCGATGTCTCGCCGTGCTGTCGGCTTTGGCGGGGGTGGGTGTGGCCTCGCTCGGCGTCGTTATGATTCCGCAACCGGCACGGGATCTGTCACGAGCGTTTCCGTGTGAGGGCGGCAGTTGCGGGTGCGCGTCGGCTCAAGAGTGCTGGCAAAGTTGTTGTTGCACGACCGTGAATGAACGATTGCGCTGGGCTGAGGACAAGGGGATCGACCTGCCCTTCGCGTTGCTCGAAACGTTGTCTGAAATCGATCACGCGACCCAGCCTCCGCGGGTCTGCTGTTCAGAGGAGCCCATGGCCACCGGTGCCGATCTCCCCAACTGTGCCGCCGATCTCCCCAACTGCACCGCGCCGGCGTCCGATGATGCGGGCTTCGCGATGGTGTTGTTGAGTCAAGTCAATCGCTGTCGCGGCGTGGCGGCCTTCATGGCCATCTTTGGTTCGGCGATTTGTGAACCGTGGCCCGAGTTGCCGTCGCTGTTCCATCCACTGGTCGCTTGGCTGCACACCCCCGACGCACGACTCGAATCGTCGCTGCGGTCCCCACCGATTCCTCCTCCGCGCCTCTCGGCGTGATCTGCTGTTGGAGTGAAGCCGCATCGTACGGCGTCCCAAGGATGCTGCGCGGGCCACACTCGCCGCTTGGTCGCTAGTTGCTGTGTCGTCGCTGAGTCTGCTCAGCCGGTTGTCACGCAACGAGCGTTCTCACCAGACAAATGAGGAGTCTTTTCCATGTCCAAAAGAAACGGTTTCACGCTCGTCGAGTTATTAGTGGTGATCGCCATCATTGGCATTCTGGTCGCACTGTTATTGCCCGCAGTGCAAGCCGCGCGCGAGGCGGCTCGACGAATGCAATGTGGCAACAATCTCAAGCAATGGGGGCTGGCGCTGCACAACTATCACGACACCTTTCGCGCGTTTCCGATGACGAACGCACAGAACTACTTGCCCAACGTGCAAGGGTTCTCCCCGCAGGCTCGCCTGTTGCCCTTTGTGGAACAGGCCAATTTGCAAGATCAACTCGATTTCTCTCAGCCCGCGTTCACTGGTCCCTTCAACGCGTTGGTTCCCAATCCACTCTTCGCGGCCACGTTTGCCGCGCGGTTGCCCGTCACTTTGTGTCCCAGCGACCCCGCGCCGGAGTCGAATATCGGCGCGG
>JBGTHH010001047.1:0-3294 GCA_041746275.1 Pirellulaceae bacterium
GTCCCTCGGCGACTAGAGCCTGCTGTTGAGCATGACGCAACAAGGCGTTCTTGCCGTAGATGTGTCCTCCCCAGAAAGTTACCAAGCCGATGGAGGCGAGACTCACACCGACCACAGTATTTCTCAGATTCTGACCTTCGAGCAGTTCCGACAATCGCCCCGCTGGTTGACTTAGGCCTTGCCGAGCCAGCTCACGAGCCTTCACCCATTGCTCGGGCTCGCGCAGTTTCCAACGGACCCAAACCGTCAGCAGGGCGGGGAGCACGCCCACGGCAAAGCCCCAGCGCCATGCGTGTTCACCAAGGGCTGGATTGCCGACAATGAAAGCTCCCGCAGCGGAAGCCAACAAGGTTCCAAAGACGCTCGAGGCATGAAAGATTGAGCTCATCACCGGTCGCGAACGTTGTGGCATCACCTCGGCCACCATCGCCGAGGCCACGGCCCATTCGCCTCCCACTCCCATCGCCACGAAGAACCGCAGCACCACCATTTGCCACGGCGCTTGGGCAAATGCCGTGACGCAGGTGAAAAGAGAGTAGAACAGAATCGTGATGATCATCGTCTTGGAGCGACCAATCTTGTCGCCGACCACGCCGAACAACACGCCTCCGAAGGCCCCACCCAGCAAAAAGCTGCTGAGTGCCCAATCGTTCCAACTCTTCACCGTCGGATGGTCCGCGCGGACTTCAAGTAAGGCTGGCATCGCATCCTGCATCGACGCCACGAAGATCTGTCCCTCGAAGACGTCAAAGACCCAGCCCAGCGAGGCGATGGTCAGCACCAGCCACTGGTAACGGCTGATTCCTTCGTACCAGCGAAGCGTGGCGGGCTGAACGTGGGACACGGCAAGTTCCTGTCGACGAATAACTTAGTCAGTGCCTCGGGAGGGTTTGCTGCGGCGCTAACAGGCTACTTGCCTCGACGAGGCGAAGCAACGGGTGGAGTGATCAGGGCGAATTGCATTTGTCACGCTCGACGGCCACAATGTCCCCATGGATTGAAGCCGTAGTACACACCGTCATCTTCCGAGGAGCTCAACGTGCCAGACAAGTATCGCGTCGCCGTCATCGGACACACCGGCAAGGGAAATTACGGACACGGAGTCGATACGGTCTGGCTGCAGCTTCCCGAATGCGAAATCGTGGGAGTCGCCGACGCGGATGAGGCCGGATTGGCGGCGGCCGTCCAGCGACTCTCGGCTCCAGAAGGGTTCGCCGATTACCGCGAGATGCTCGATAAACTGCGTCCCGACATCGTGGCGATTGGTCCCCGCTGGCTCGATCAGCATCGCGACATGGTCGTTGCGGCGGCGCAGCGCGGCATCCACATCTACATGGAAAAGCCGATGTGTCGTACCTTGGCCGAAGCGGACGAGATGGCTGCCGCTTGCGAACAACACAAGGTCAAGCTGGCGCTCGCGCATCAAACGCGTTACAGCCCCAGGCTGCATGTCATCAGCGATATGATCTACGACGGTAAGATCGGCCAAGTGCTGGAACTGCGCGGACGCGGTAAGGAGGATCGACGCGGCGGCGGAGAGGATTTGTGGGTCCTGGGCAGCCACGTCATGAACCTGAGTCATCACTTTGGCGGCGAGCCGCATTGGTGTTTTGCTACGGTTTTACAAGATAAGGTTCCGGTCACAAAACAACATGTCGTCGCAGGTGCCGAAGGCATCGGCCCGCTCGCCGGTGACTCGGTGACCGCCATGTATGGGCTCGACGGTGGAGCCACGGCCTACTTCGGATCGACGCGCAACGCGGGTTCGGCGGGGACGCGCTTTGGGCTGCAAATTTATGGCTCGGAGGGGATCATCGAGATCCTGACGGGACACCTGCCGGCGGTAAATTACCTGCCCGATCCACTCTGGTCGCCGGGTCGGAGCGGTGCCAAATGGATTCCCGTCACCTCGGCGGGTGTGGGCCAACCGGAGCCCTTGCCGGACGGTGGTTTGAACGCGGGTAACGTGCTGGCTTGTCGCGACTTGATTGCGGCCATCGTCGAGGATCGCCAACCCGAGTGCAGTGTGTATGAAGGGCGCATCACGATCGAGATGATCGCCGCCGTGTTTGAGTCTCATCGCGTGGGCCGTGCCGTGTCGATGCCTCTCGAAAATCGCCAGAACCCGCTGACGATGCTCTGACAACCAATCGTGTACGTAGCGTTCCCTATTTGGTGCCGACGATTCGAACCGGCACCGACGGCGTTTCGACCACGTTGCGGACTTTCGGGGTAAGTGGCATACTGAGCCGCTGCTTTGATCGGCACCATCCCTTCGCGGGTGTGCTATCTCCACTACTATGTTCATGTTGGACCCCAGAACTGACTATGAAAGCGATCGCCGTTTACCCTGGAAAACCTCATAGCGTTCACCTGGAGGATATTCCCCGCCCGCGTGTGGGTGACGTGGCCGATGGCCGAGGCGTGTTGGTCCGCGTGCTCAAGGTCGGCGTGGATGCCACGGATCGGGAGATTAACGACGCGCTCTATGGCAACGCCCCGCCTGGTTGTGATTATTTAGTGTTGGGTCATGAGTGCTTTGGGATCGTGGAAGAAGTGGGGCCGAAGGTTCGCAATCTGAGGCCCGGGGATTACGTCACGGCGACCGTGCGCCGCCCCGGTGGTTCGATCTACGACACGATCGGCACCTACGATATGACGAGTGAGGAGATCTATTACGAACGGGGCATCAACCTGTTGCATGGTTACCTCACGGAGTACTTTGTCGATTCGGACGAATACATCGTCAAGGTTCCTCCGGGGCTGAAGCACTTGCACGTGTTGATGGAGCCGATGAGTTGTGCCGCGAAGGCCGTGCAACAGGCCTTTGAAGTCCAGCGCCGCATGAAAGTCTGGCGACCGCGCGTGGCGTATGTCCTGGGTGCAGGGCAGATCGGTTTGCTCGCGACGCTGGTCCTGAAACTGCGGGGACTTGATGTCTACACTTTGGCGCGGTCCCCAGCTCCCACTCGCAACTCGAAGATCGTCGAGGGCATGCAGTCCAACTATATCAGCACGACCGAAACACCGATCGAGGAACTCATCGCCCGCGTGGGTAAGGCGGATTTAATTGTCGATGCCACCGGTTCCAGCGCAATGGCTTTCGGTGCGATGAAGGCGTTGGGGCATAATGGCGTGCTGGTGTGGACCAGCATCACCGGCGGAAAGTTGAACGTCGAGGTTCCCTCGGACCAGATTAATATCGACTGGGTGCTGGGCAATAAACTGCTGCTCGGCTCGGTCAACGCCAATCGCGAGCACTTCGAATCGGGTATTAAGGACCTCGCGTTGGGC
>JBGTHH010001048.1:0-9771 GCA_041746275.1 Pirellulaceae bacterium
GGGGACTGGAATAGTGGACCGCGCGGGCCACCAGTTCCTTACCCACACCGCTCTCGCCACGAATCAACACCGTCGCTCGACTGGGTGCCGCCCGGCCAATCTCCTGCTGAACCTGCATGATCTGCGGACTGGAACCAATCAGCTCGCTTTCGACTCCCAGTTGTTGGCGTAGTTGTCGGACTTCGGAACGGGTCTGTGTCAGATTCTCGGTCAGCTCTTGTTGGGTCTCCAGATTTTTTAAGGCGAGGGCGACGTTCTCCGCTACCGCCAGGGTGAACTCGAGGTCGTCCGCATCCAGCTTGCGTTCGGGGGCCGTGGCATACAGATGAACTAGCCCGAACACGCGTTTGCCTTGCCGTATCGGGGCGCAGATCACGCTGCTGGCGACATACAAGCCTTTGCTGTCGCGAATGCCGAGGTCGCTATCGCCGTCGATATTGCGAGCCAGCACGGCTTCACCATCGCGCAAGACCATCGACGCCAGATACTCCGAGACGCGATGATAACGCACGTCGCCGTCGGTGCGCGACGCGACAACCTCCAAAGCTTCTGGCACCGGAGTCGCCTCGACATGCCGCGGGCCCACCAGCACGGCAGCGGCATCAACGCTCACGCCTTCAAACACGCCGTCCAAGGCCAAGTTGGCCACGGCGAGGATATCCGACTGATTGGCCAGTTCGAATGCGAGACGACACAGCTTGGTGGCGGCCTGCCCTACCTTGGGCACGGCGGCTGCGTCGAGTTCGGACTGTCGCTCCAGGAACTTCGTTTGACCGCGGCGATGCGTGATCGTGGTCGGCTCGAAAGCATCGAGCACATGCGAGTCGCTCAGTTCGACAAAGAGTTTCGCGGCGACGGTATCGCGACCATCCAACGTGGGCGACTCGTCCTCCACTTCCACGAAAGCCTTGGACAGATCGTAGACAAAGGCTAGTTGGCAGTGGGCGATGCGCACGATGTCGCCGGGAACGAGCGTGTAGTCGCCGTGCACCGGCTTGCCTCGCACTAAGGTTCCATTGCGGCTATCCAAATCACGAATAGTCCAGGCACCTCCCGTGAGGAAGACCTCGGCGTGATTGCGGCTGCACCGCTCGTCCTTAATGACGATTTCGTTCGTGGAGCCTCGGCCGATCGTGACGGTGCGACCCGGTGTGAGCCGGAACACATCGGTCCACTTCGTCCCTTCGCGAATCACCAAATACGCTAACATCGTTTCCCGTGTGGAACTCATGAGCCACGCGTCGTCGTCGGCAATCACTCGCCGCGCGCCCTTAGGGTTGTGGATTTCGATTCAACCACCAGACCAACTCTCCAGTGTGTACCACCCATTGCCGCCTCGAAAGGCCATGTGTCGCCACTGGTCCTCGGTTTTTGTCAAAATCGGTGGCCGTGTGGTGAGTGACGCACCGCAACGGGTCCGCGTTTGCTATTATGCTTCGACCTCAGACGAAATGCCCGACCTGACTAGGCGTGATTTCCATGACGTGGGCAAAGAAGCTCGCGGTTCACTCTTGACGCACTGGGCGAGTTGTCGTAATTACTCCGCCATGTCCTCTGCGATCTACCAATATGCGCTCTGGCTGGCCCTGCTTGTCACTGGCCTCCCCGTGACGTTCGGCCAATCGTCCGCACCCATATCCGCGCCTCAGCCGTATGATCTCGAACCCCAACCAGGCGTGTTGTTGCTGCGTAACGGCTCCACCTTGCAGGGGTTTGTCGCGCCGGCGGGAGACCGATATTTGGTCCTGTTTGGGGATACGGGAGAGGCTCGCGTTCCAGCGGTCGAAGTGGTCGCGGTCTGTCGCGACTTGGAGGAAGCGTATGGTGCCAAGCGGTTGGCCATCGACAACAGCTTAAAGAGTCGGCTCGATTTAGCGCACTGGTGCTTACAGCAGAACCTGGTCGCGCGGGCGGCCGATCAACTGCTGGCTGCGGAAGTGCAGCATGGGTCACGACCCCAATTGCAGGCATTCCATCAGCGATTGATACGCCTGGCAAGCACATCCAGCCCAACCTCGACGGCATCTCGCCAATCCGCTACGGCGATAACTCCGGCTAGTTTTGAAAGCGCCGCAACGGAATTGCCGGTGGGAGCAACGGAAAGTTTTGCCGCGGCCGTACAGCCTTTGTTGCTAAACCGCTGCGCCACTGGAGGCTGTCATGGCCCGCATCGCGAACAGGGTTTCACCTTGCTCAAGCCCCCTGTCGGACGAGGCGTGACCAAACGCTTGACCGAGCAGAATCTGCGAGCGGTCATGGCTCAGATCAATCGCACCGCCCCCCTACAAAGCCCCTTGCTGAATCAGGCCATTACGGCTCATGGTGGATCGGAGCAGGCCGCGATTCTGGAACGCGAGGCGAAGCAGTACGAAGCACTGAGCGCTTGGGTCAAGAACGTCACGCAACACCGCCGCGCGGCCGAACCACCCACCATTGCTCAACCGCCGGACGTGCTCTTTCAGTCGCGTGTGGGAGGAGCGAACGAATCGCCGCCACCAGCAACAAATTCAGCGGCGTCGAACGCATCCGAAGTGGCACCAGTCGAAATCGGGAGTGACGCAATCGACTCGCCGAGCGATCCCTTCGACCCGGCGATCTTCAATCGGCAACGGCGGGTGGCGGTTCCGTAAAGCAAGCAATGAATCAACGCGAGCGGCGTCATTCCTTGCGGAACTTAACCATCGTGATCTCGTTTCCCACGTCGTTAAACGACACTTCATCCATAAACATCCGAATCAACATCACACCGCGTCCGTGTAACTTGGTGAGGTTCACTGGGTCGGTCGGATCGGGCAACGTGATCGGATCAAACCCCGGTCCCTCGTCGCGCACCACAAGACTGATCTTCGCCGGGGTGAGCAGGAACGTGACGTGAACGCGTCGTGTCCGATAGGGCGTCATCTGCGCTCGTTCCATGCCGAGTTCTCGATAGGCTCGCGCGGCGGACGGAGCCTCGCGCAGATCGGAGGCGAGTTCGAGATTTCCATGACAGATGGCATTGGTCAGGGCCTCGCTCAGAGCCGTGCTGATCTGAAACCGCTCGGCTTGGTCACAGAATCGCAACTCGGACAACATACCTTGCAGGAACCCAATGAGCGCCTTCGTTGCCACCGGTTCATAGCCGAAGGCGAACCGCGCCTCGTTGAACTCCAAGAACGTGGGCAAGCGTTCGCGGATGCGTGTGGCCTCGACCGTTTCCAGCACCGAATGAAGTAACTCGCCGAGATCCTGTTTGAGATTCTTCTTGGCGATGTAATTCGCGGCCCCCGCGCGCAACGCCGCCGCCGCGGTCTCCTCGCTGCCATAACCCGTCATCAGAATGACCGGTATGTGTGGATAATTTCGACGGATCTGTCGCACCAGTTCCAATCCGTCCATCTCGGGCATCTGCAAATCGGTCAGAACCACATCGGGTTGCTGGCGGCGGATGACTTCCAGTGCCTCCCGACCGTTCTCGGCGACCACGGTATCGAGTTGCAACGCTTCGACACAGGCAACCGCGATGCTGAGCTCCAAGGCCGAGTCATCCACGACCAATAATGTTGCCACGCACGCGCTCCTCATCCACAAACGGGAACGTTGGTTTAATTCGTCTCGCGACCAATGGCTCCGCACAGAGCCGCGCACAACTCTTCCACCGCCTGCTCTAATTCCATCCAATCCGTTGCGTCAGTATCCGTCAGCCCCTGCCTGCCTTGCAACTCGAATTTCTGGGCAATCGCCACTACGCGAGTCGCACCAAACACCGCCGCCGAGCTTTTGAGCGTATGGGCCGTCCGTTCGAAGGACCGAGCATCGGCCCGCTGTCGAGCTTCGTCGAGCGATGTTCGCAGTTTCGGAAGTTCGTCAACGAGAAGTTGCGCCATCTTCCTGACCGCCTCTGGGCCACCCGGGATACGTTCCTCGGCTTCGTGCCAATCCCACACGGCTGCCGTCGCGGGCGGCGCGGAACAAGCATCGCCGTGTGGCGACGGCGGAGGGTCGGTTGATTCGGCCGAGGCCGGGAGAGGCTGAATAAACTCGGCGATGGTCCGATGCAAATCCGCCGGATGAATCGGCTTGGTCACGTACTTGTCCATACCGGCGTCCAAGCACCGTTCACGATCGCCTGTCATCGCCGCCGCGGTCATGGCGATAATCGGGATGTGGCCACCAGTAGCCTTTTCCGTTTCCCGAATGATGGCCGTCGCCGCGTAGCCATCCAGTTCGGGCATCTGCACATCCATGATGATCAAGTCGAAGGGCTGAGCTTGGAAGCAGGTAACCGCCTCCTGGCCGTTACTCGCCACGACCGTCGAGTGCCCCCAGGACTTCAGCAGCCCGACGGCGACGTGCTGGTTGATGATGCTGTCTTCGACCAGCAGGATGCTGAGACTTCGGGCATGGGGTGCCTCACGAGCCAGCCGCGGTTTCGTTGTGGTGAGTTCGGTGGTTTGCCCCAGGACATCCATCAGCGCTTCCAGCAATTCCGACTGCACGATCGGTTTGGCGAGATAGCGTGCGATCCGCACGCGGGACTGCTGCTCGGCATCGACCGGTCGCGGCGCGGACGAGATCATGATGAGCTTTAACGGGGCCAAACGCTCGCATTGTCGAATCTCATGCGCGAGCGTGAAGCCATCCATGTCGGGCATCATGTAGTCGAGCAAAGCGATTTGAAACGGGCGGCCATCGTCGGCCGCCTGTTGCAAGGCTTGGAGCGCCGCCGCGCCGTTGGCGACGGCCTGCGGTACGGCCTGCCAACTGCGCAGGGTTTCCTCCAAGATCAAGCGATTGGTTGCATTGTCATCCACGATCAGCACGGCTACACCCTTGAGGAACTTCGAGTCGGCCGGTCGGAAAGCAGCGGCAGGTTGTCCCAAGTCGAATTCCGCCGTGAAGAAAAACGTCGTGCCACGTCCCAGTTCGCTTTCCAGCCACATCCGACCATGCATCATGGTGACCAGTTGGTTGGAGATGGCGAGGCCCAGTCCGGTACCACCGAAACGCCGCGTGGTGGATGAGTCGGCCTGGGTGAACGCTTCAAAGACTCGCGAATGTTCACTGTCGCCAATGCCGATTCCCGTATCGCGAACGGCGAACAACAAGACAACTCGTCGCGTGTCGCCGTCATGCAGGCTGACATCGATCACGACTTCGCCCGCCTGCGTGAACTTGATCGCATTGCCGACCAGATTGGCCAGCACTTGCCGCAGACGCCCGGGATCGCCGATGAGCGCATCGGCCACGTCGGGAACGATTCGGCAAGCCAACTCCAAGTCCTTTTGCGAGGCGGCGGTGGCCAGGGTCTTGGCCGTTTGTCCGATGCACTCGCGGAGGCTGAAGTCGATGGCCTCGAGTTCGAGCTTTCCCGCTTCGATTTTGGAAAAATCCAGAATGTCATTCAACAGCCGCAATAAGGAATCCGCCGAATGTCGCACCATCCCCAAGTAATTCTGCTGTTCCTTCGTGAGCGTCGTATTCGAGAGGAGCTCCGTCATTCCGATGATCCCGTTCATCGGCGTGCGGATTTCGTGACTCATGTTGGCAAGAAACTCGCTTTTCGCTTTGCTGGCGGCCTCGGCGGCATCCTTCGCGCGGCGTAGCGTCTCTTCCGTTTCGCGTCGTAGCGTAATATCGGTAATGCTCGCGCGGAGAATATGACTGCGCGCGGCGGGCAAACGCACCAGACGAACTTCACAGGGAATGATGCGTCCCGACGAGTGCAGGTGCAGCCAATCAAAGACCACTGGTTCACCGGTCAACGCGAGATCGATCTTCTCCTGAGCTACCACGGTGGAAGGGCGACCATCGAATTGCAACGGTGGGCTCAGGTCGACGGGATGCATTTTGACGAATTGTTCTTGGGTGAGCCCAAACAATCGCAAGGCGCTGGGGTTTCCATCACTGAAGCGGCCCGCATCGGTGTCGAGCAACAAGATGGCTTCCGTGGCATGTTCGATTAACGCTTTGAAACGTTGTTCGCTTGCGCGCAGCTCCGATTGGGCTTGCTCGCGTTCCGCAATCTCTTTCCGCAGACGTTCATTAGCGTTTTCCAGTTCGGCGGTCCGCCGCTGGACGTGGGCTTCAAGCTGACTCGAAACATGCTTCAGACGTCCGAAAACCAGCGACAATCCCAATGCCGAACTCGTTCCCAATACGAAAATCAGCAGCAGGCTCTGTCGCATCCCGGCCGCAGTGCGCGCAGTGGCCGTCGAGACGGGTAAGTCGACTTCGAGCACGCCGCGAACATCGCCCACACGCCAATCCCGTTTGGGTGATTGTTCATGGGAATTATGACAGTCCACGCACCCTTGGCGCATCCGATCGGCGATCGCGTAGCGGAATGTGTGTTGGCCGTTGACGTTCTCGAAGCGATAGAAAGGCTGTTCCGGATTGACGGATAATGCTTCCCAAGCCGCTTGGGCAAACGGGTCGGCCAACGGTGCCACATCCCCTCGCCACGGGAAAGGATAGGGACTGTAGAGTTCGGTTTTCACGGACGATCCCGATTTGCCGATGTGCTCCGCAAGTTGTTTGCTCAAAGTCGCCGGCAGCGGAATCTCGCCCTCACGTTCTTGATAGTCGTGCGTGATCTGAATGCCGTGGCCCTTGACGCGTTCGACGACTTCCGACGTGTACAGCGTGCGAAACGTGTTTAACGTGCCAGCAAACGCAGCCGCATCCTCGAGCGCGGTGGCTTCGATGATCTCGGCTTGAATCTTCGACTGATGCCACAAGAGCAGTCCCCCTGCGGACAACATCAGCCCGGCAAGGACCCCGACGGTGTGGTGCAGCAAGAGTTGCGTGCAACCCGAAATCGCCGCTTCGAGCCAGTGGGGCGGTGAGCGCGGAGGGACAGTTTGCTTCGATGGGGAGTCGGAGGTCATCGCCTCCTCCGCTTTAAGCGTTGATGGGAAAGACGCCTCAATAGCACCAATTGGCCTACATCGTAACAAAGTATGGCGGGGAATCAAAAAGAGATTCTAAAGTGCCCCGTCGATTCCTATTCGTGCCGTCTCAATCCACAACTTGCACCACAGTGGCTCCACTCGCGTGAATCGTTGAAGTGACTAGACTGGGATAGTTCGAGATCGCTACACGGTAATTTCGATTCCTTGCGGAATCGCTCATTGGCCAGCAGCAAACGGAGTCCGGCCAAGCGGGATTAGCACGGGGAGCCAAGATGGGCCAAATTCGGGAAGTTCGTCCGGCCTTACGGTTGTTGGGGGCGTTTAGTCGTCACGAAACCGCTTTGGCTTGGACACGACAAGTCGCCGAACAACGTTGGGGAACTATGGCCTTGGCGAGTGAGCCGTTTGAGTTCGACGATACGGCTTATTACGAGCCGACCATGGGAGCCGATTTGAAAAAAATCTTCTTCGCATTCGAAGAGCTGATGGATCCGGCGGAACTGGTCGAAGTCAAACACATCTCCAACCAACTCGAAACACGGTTCGCCACGGAACATGCAACTGGGGAATCGCGGCCATTGAACCTCGATCCAGGCTACATTACCGAGGCCAAACTGGTTCTGGCCACCACAAAGGACCGCGACCATCGGATCTACCTCGACCGCGGCATTTATGCGGAAGTCACGCTCCATTACCACGCTGGTGCTTGGCGGACTCGTCCCTGGACCTATCCCGATTACCAACAGGTCGCATATCATCACTTCTTTACCCGGTGCCGAGAGTACCTGCGTAGTCGCTTGCGAGGACAACCGACCGTGGCAAACTGAATGAGCCTTCACGTCGAATTCCCTCAAGCCGAGTGCCCTCGCTGGAAACGCGATTTGTTATGTCTTGGGAAGCAACCTTGTTTTTCGTCGCGGGCGCGGTCGTGCCCAGTTTCATCGTGGCGGTGGTGGGCACATGGGCGATGCGATATTGGGCACCACGTTGGGGCTTGATTGATCAGCCTAATCAGCGGAAAGTCCACGTCACGCCTATTCCACTTGGCGGCGGCGTGGGAATCGCCCTCGGCGTGGTCGTTCCCCTACTGGTCGGAACGATCGTCATCTGGCTAGCGAACGACGAAACGTTCCGGCGCCTGATGCCAGCCTTCGCCGTCGAACACCGCGCGGGATTGATCTCACGTCTGGGCAGCCTCTGGGTATTATTGGGCGGTGCCTTGGCGTTGATGTTGTTGGGCTTGGCGGACGATCGACGCGGTCTTGATTGGCGGTTGCGCATCGCGGTTCAGTTTACGATCGCCGCAGCCTGTGTGATCACCCAGGGCTGGCGACTAACTCTATTTATTGATATCCCCCGTGTGGCGCAGCTCATTTCGGTCAGCCTGTCGGTGATCTGGATCGTGGCCCTGATCAATTCTTTTAACATGTTGGACAACATGGACGGATTGTCCTCGGGGGTGGCGGCGATTACCTCGATGATTCTCGCAGCTGTGTTGTTGATCGCGCCTGACCCGCTCACCAACAAACCTCAACTTTTTGTCGCCGGCTTCTTGCTGGTATTGGTTGGTTCCCTGCTCGGCTTTCTCTGCCACAATCGCCCCCCGGCACGGATTTTTATGGGAGACGCGGGCAGCTACTTCATCGGATTTTGTATTGCGATCTCGACGCTGCTGGCGACTTATACCGGATACTCCAACGCAACGGCACCCCACGCGGTACTGGCTCCTCTTTGTGTGATGGCGGTTCCGTTGTACGACATGACGACGGTGATTTGGATTCGACTCCGGGAAGGCCGCAGTCCCTTCGAAGCCGACAAGAATCACTTCTCGCACCGATTGGTCGAGTTGGGGCTTAGTAAGACTCAGGCCGTGCTGACCATCTACCTGACGACCGCGACCTGCGGGTTGGGAGCGTTGCTGCTGCATCAGGTCAATCTGTTCGGGGCGATGGTGATCGTTCTGTCGATCGTCTGCGTGTTGCTGCTAATTGCAATTCTGGAATCGACTCGCGGCGGGAATGGCTCCAGGTGACTCATCCGAAACGAAGTTCCGCGAGAACGCCTGCGACTGCTCCGAAAATGTCCGGAGTGGCGGACGATCGCTTTCGATCATTCGGTCTGGGAGGCGTGACGGCCTTGTTGGTCGCCGCACCTCTGATTCCCAGCGAAGCCGCGCCCGCGGGCTTGGGGGTGAGTTTAGTGATGGCGTGGTTGATCGTCTTGGCTGGCGTGGTGCTGGCGAAGTTAACACAACCTCGCTTTGAGCTATACTGCGGTCCCACGGATTTGGCGCTGTGGGGATTTGTCTTGCTGCACTCCCTGAGCGCGGTGGTCATGTCTCATGACGGTCAGCCCCGACAGTCGCTGAACATGTTGTGGCAGTGGGGCAGTTTCGCAGCTTGTTTCTTTCTCGTGCGGCAATTGGTACGTCGACCCGCCGAGAGCCGAGCGTTGGTGGCCGTCATGATCGCGCTGGCGGTGGGCTTGTCAGCGCTGGGTTACTATCAGTACTTCTATAGCAACCCCGCATCGCGGCGAGCCTATGAGTCGGATAAGGAACAACTATTAATGCAAGCGGGGCTCGTCGCGCCCGCAGGGTCCATCGAACGGCAGCAGTTCGAGAATCGTCTCTACAGTTCGGAACCTCTCGCCACCTTCACGCTCACCAATTCGCTCGCCGGTTTTCTCGCCCCATGGCTGTTAGTGGCGGGAGGGATCGCCGCAGCCCATTGGCCGGATCGCCCTCGACCACATCGGCTCATCCTAATGAGCCTGGCGTGCCTGTGTTGGATCGCGGGCTGTGTCGTGTTAACGAAGAGTCGTAGTGCCTGGCTGGCGCTGCTCGTGGGGTTTGGCTTGATGATCGTTTATGGGCGTC
>JBGTHH010001049.1:0-3023 GCA_041746275.1 Pirellulaceae bacterium
CGCGCGTCGGCCAGGACGGTTGCTCCTCCCGCCAGAATATGCACGGGCTCGTAACGCGCGATGGTCCGCACCAACTTCGCGAAGCGTGGCGGAATGAGTTCGAACTTTCCCGGCCACGTGTCAGGATTGCGTGGCCAGGAAACCCACGTACACGCATGCGTTTCCCATTCGGCGGGCCAGCGATAGCCGAGTTGCGCGGGCGTGCTCGTCGATGGGGAATCGTCAGCGGACATCGTCGAGATACCGTTGACTGAGCCCCGAATAAGCCTCGATCCGGCGATCGCGCAAGAAAGGCCAATGCGTCCGCGCCGTATCGAGCGCATCAAGATCACACTCGACGATCAACGTTTCTTCCGCTTCGTGCGAGGCGCGGGCGAGGACTTGACCGTAGGGATCGGCGACGAACGACGCGCCCCAAAACTGCAAAGCTCCCTCGCGACCCACTCGATTAGGCGCGGCCACAAACAGACCATTGGCGATGGCGTGACTGCGCATCATGGTCTCCCACGCCGAGTGTTGGCTGGCCCCATAAACTTCTCGCTCGTCGGGCAACCAACCGATGGCCGTAGGATAAAAAAGCATCTCGGCACCCGTCAACGCCGTGAGCCGCGCGGCCTCGGGAAACCACTGGTCCCAGCACACACAAACGCCCACACGTCCATACCGCGTCGCGAAGCTCCGAAACCCCAGGTCACCGGGCGTGAAATAGAATTTCTCGTAATACAGCGGATCGTCGGGGATGTGCATCTTGCGATACATCCCCAGCGCGGTTCCATCGGCGTCATAGACCACGGCCGTGTTGTGATAGAGTCCCGCGGCACGACGTTCAAACAGCGATCCGATCACGACGACTTGATGACGACGAGCCGCTTCGGCCAAGGCGGTCGACGTCGGACCCGGGATCGGTTCGGCATCGGCGAATTTGGCATGATCTTCGCTTTGGCAGGGATACTGGTTGTGAAACAGTTCCTGCAAACAGACGACGTTCGCGCCTCGCTCCGCGGCATCCGCAATCCTGGTCAGAGCTTTGTCGACATTGGGCTGCTTCGCCTCGGTACAGGTCATCTGCACCAAGGCAATCGAGACGCGCCGAACGGGTGTGTGCTGTTCCATGCTCATTTTTGTAGCACGGATGACAACGGGCACAAGGCGGGATCACGCAGGACTCGCGCTGTCCACCGTTTCCGACGTCGCTAGTGCTCTGTCAACACTAAATCTTCGGGTTGGAGTTCCGGCTTTAGCCGGTAATTGGCAGCCTGAAGGCTGTACTCCAACTCTTAGCCTGGACAACGCACTAAGCCGGTCGGCGATGCTTAAAACTCGGCCGTCCGCTATCGGCGAATGGTGACGCTCGAACCTTGCGACAGAATGCTATAGATATCGCTCGCATCCGTTTCGTTCAGCGCGATGCAACCCGGACGGCTCGTTGAGGCATTCGGTGAGCTGCCGTGAATGCATAGACTGCCGCCCAAATCGATCCACACGCGACCATACGGATTGCTGGGATCATCGATCGATACGGTTTGGCCATCGCCCGCGTAGTAGGTTCGACCCGGTTGCTTGTCTTGAACGCGATACTCGCCTGGCTGCGGCGCGGGGTCGGCCCCCACGGTAATCGCGAACCGACCGGCGTACAGCTTGTCGGCGAACAGGGTCAGTTCATTCTGGCTGAGCGACACCTCCGCGCGGAACGGCCCACGCACGACCTTCAACTGTCGACCCGCCAAGGGAGTCGCGGGGTTGTCGATCCCGTTGATGTTCGCCAGCAGTTGCCAAGGCACCTCATGGCGCTCGGCGATGCTGGTCAGCGTCTCGTCGGCTTGGGGCAGGTAAGCCGCCTCAATCAGATGCTCGGTGGAATAGACGACCTTGCCAGCCAGCGGATCGAGCAGATCGAATACCTGCTGCCGTTGGTCGCGACTGAGGCCCGGATCGTTGTGCATTGGCGAGAGTTGGAGCAACGCTTCCCGCCACGCTCCGCGTTCGATCGATTGGTGGACGGCTGGCATGACCGTGTCGAATGAACTCGAGCCGCCACTGGTCGGAGTTTTGTCGGCGAAATCGTTGACATTCGCTTGGGTAGATTCACTAGTGCTAGGCAAGCTGTCCACGGGCGATGGCTCTGGTTCGACGGCCGCTGGTGTCGTCCGAAACTCCCCGGCACGTTCACGTGGGACTTCCGAATCCGATACGTTCGCCGCAGTGTCGTAGGACGTCTGGGTGGCGAGGTTCGCGGGAGACTCCTGAGTTGTCTCAGAAGCAGCCGGGAGCGATGCCGTTTCGGTCGGCAATGGATACGCGGATGACGCCGACGATTCCATATCCGCATCGGTGGCGCGCAGCAGATCCGGCGCGGCGATGGTGGTCGGTGTGGGAATTGCCGGAGCGGCTATCGATGGCGAGGGCAGAGCCGACTGCTCCGAACTGTTCTGGTCCGAAGTAGCGGTCAAGGGCGACGGGTAAGCAGGTTCCGTGGTACCCGACAACGGTAGTTGAGTTGGAGTCGTAGACGAACCCGACAACGCACTCGACTGGTACGGATTGTCGAGGGGTGCTTGGGGAGTGCCGAGTTCAATCTGCAGTGCGGGATCATGCTGCGAACCGCCCCACGACAAATCCTGCGGCAGGGGTTCCGGTTTGTTTAGTACGACATACACGCCATACAGTACGGCCAGCAACAACACGACTACAACTGCGGTCTTGAGCGTATCCACCGTCGTCCTCCTTGACGAACAGAAACTGCGCGATCAGCGCGGTCGGGATCATAAGCTAACCTCGCGAATCGTGAAAGATGAATCGTCGGGGAGCCGCTAGCAGCGAGGTTCCACTCGAAAGCCCCCTGCTGCGGCGGAGGTTCGTTGACCACGCGAACCTTCAGCTACGGCGAATTGTCTCGGACGTTACAATGGTTCGTGGCCTGTCCGAAAAGGGGTCAGACCCTCTCCCTTTCCAGCTCAATCTTCCGAGGAATCACGCAATTATCGAGACTGAAGAAGCCCACCGCGAAACCTGGTGGTCGCGTC
>JBGTHH010001050.1:0-2688 GCA_041746275.1 Pirellulaceae bacterium
AGTGAATTGCAATGCCCGAACCAGACAGGGCAGTTTTAGCCTGCAATCTAACATCGCCTTGGCATTTGGCAGACATGGTCCGCCCCACAATGCGAGTCCAGCAATCAAGTCGTGGTCATTCTCGAAGATACCGTGAAACACAACACACGACGTGGGCAATAGCCCAAAGCCAGTTGGCGATTCAACGAGCAGTTCGCCATCGCGAACAACGATTCGCGGTAGCGTTTCATGCAGGCAGACCGGAACTGTGATGCGGGCTTTGAGCGACGCATTCTGTGGCTGGTCGAGTCCGATGATACACGGGCGATGTGTCATATGCTTTTCGGCAGCATGGATGCTGCCGCTTCGAGTTCAGTATCGGCGAGGCATGGATGCCGTATTCTAGCACATAACGAATAGCGCCTTATCGACTCGTCGCGGAGCGATGAGCGATAAAACGTAGTTGAACTTCAGCCGCGGAGCGCCAATCGGCTCCGCCTATTGGGGATTGTAAGGGAACGCGGCTGGTCCTAGCAAGCAGCGCGGGCGGCGTGGGGGCGGTGGGAGGAGTCGTTCGGCCGCCGGGGGCGGTAGACAGCGGTCGTGATGGCGGTGGCGGAACAAGCCGGCAGTCGCTGGCGCCTGGTAGAGACGCACGGTGGGGTGCCACAGTTGAATTGGCCACTGCCACCCCGCCGAGCATCGCAATACCAGCACGCAGCGCCAGCAAGTGCATCGCGAGCAAGCAGACATACCGCCGCCGAGACGGTTTGAGAACGATAAGCTTGCACCTCCGCCGACGCACTCGCTGGTGCGTCGTGCTTGTTCGGTTCGGCTCGGTTGCGGTGGGGGTGCGACGGCTTCATAATGGATAGTCTACGTGCAGTTCGCACTTTCAACGAGCAACCGCTCGGTGCCACCCGAAGAAGTGCAAGGGCGGGCAGAGCCGTAGGCCGGACCAAGCGGCGTAATACGCTTTGCCATCAAACGAGTCACAACCGCCGCGCCGTTCCGGCAAACGCAAATGCCAAACACGGTCTGGACGGATACGCTGATTCCTTTGCGGAACAATCTTGAAGGAGCTAGTTGTGATACCAGGGGCGACGTTTAATTCGTTCGACGCTGCTGGGTTCGCCGAAGATGCGATACAGATCATCAGTTTTCATCGGTAGCTCGCTTGATTGATCGCTGAAATCGCTTCCAACCGCTACACCAGTATTACGGCCGACAGAAAAACTAGTGACCCGATCATCAACGAGGACAAAACCCAAAGCATACCTCCCATAGGTACGGACAACCTGTCCATTACTGTTGATAAAGTCTGCCTCCTTCTGGCATTTCAATTGCTCCACGATGTGACTCTCATCAAGTTCTGCAATTACAACCGGTGCATTCCCGTCTGAAATGAGAAAGTACCGTCGAGGGACGATTCCATTGTCTCCAGCACCAAGCGAGATGCTGTTGACTTCCCCTGCGTCAATCCGCGCCTTCAGGCGGTCAGGGTAGTGGTAGACATAGCGCCGCTGTTTGATTGTCGTCCAAGCAATAAGTAGCGACAGGCAGAGAAGAACGACCCCGACGCCAACCCCGGCTAGTAAGGCTTTCTTGTTCACGGCTGCTACTCACCAATTTGGTATCGGAGTCGGGCTGGGTTGGAATTATTTCAAAGCCCCTGTCGACATGTTGACACTCTTAGAATCAAGACTCTAAAAGTGGACTGCTGGTACTTCTGTAGCAAGGCCGCTTCAAGCCGCTCCTAAACCGTACCTGACGCGCGCTCGAGACACGCCTAAGTCAGTTTGCCAGGCACATGAATGATGATCTCGCTGAAACGCTGAAAGTCACCCTCGTTGAATGTCAGTATGTGCTCGATGTTGTGGCGTTTCATTGCGGCGACTAATCTCGCGTCATGGGCACTCTTACCCCGAACCTCGTTTACAAATACTAGCGTTTGCCATTGCTCAAAAATGGCTCTTTCATCCTTGAGGAACAAGAATATCTCTTGAAGCCGATGAACATCGCGGTCAACATGGGCGATGCGATGACCGAGGCCGTTTGCGTCAACTGGCCGCGTGCAAACAACCCAGTATTCATACAGGACTTGAGGTACTATGCAGGCGCGAAATCCCTGCTGGCCTAGTACGTCGAGCGCTGCGAGTGCTGCCGAGGCGGCATCCGTATCAGGCTGAGCCAAACGGAGCAGGATATTGGTGTCGAGCAGGAGCCTCACAAGCCGCGACCTTCATAAATACTCTCTCGACTGTCGTCCACAAAATGGGTTCCGCCCGGATGGTCGATCGACCAGTTCCGCAACTCCGCCATCCAAGCCGTATGGTCTTTTTGGTGTTCGCCATTTGGGGAAAGCGCCTGTTCAATTGCCTGCTCTTGCAATACCTTGAGCGCAAACTGCTGTTCGGACATGCCAGAGTTGCGGGCATGTTCCTTCAGCCAGTGTTCTATGTCTGGGGGGATTTCCAAGTGCATTTCCGATCTCCTTATCCGTAATAATATCACAGCTCAGTCGATGGAGTCAAAGCAAAACTGGGTCCATCCATCATGACGCCGCACGCGCAGATGCCCGCGGGTGTTTCACGCTTGTCGCTACACGCTGCCCGCCGTTCATAACAGCGGCCGAGCGCGCGGCGTGGATTCACGCCCGGAGCCTGGCCGAGGCCGCGGCGCGACCGCGCTGGGGGCCTCGGCTGCTGG
>JBGTHH010001051.1:0-8458 GCA_041746275.1 Pirellulaceae bacterium
GGCCTTGTCGGCGATTGTGCCTGACGAACTCACAAGTCGCCCGACACGGTTGATATATGAGACCTATCAAGTGGTGCTGGACCGCGGTGAACCGGTGGAGTTCTCGCGGATCCTGACGGAGTTGAACGACCCCCAACTCAAGAGCTTATTTGTGTCGCTGGACGAACAAGCCAGCGAAAAGGAAAAACACGCCCAGGAAGATGCAGCCTCACGACTCAGGTGGCTGATCGCACATCATCATGGGCGTCGTGATGCGGAACGCGGCCGCGAGAATCAAGCCGCCTTGGAAAAACGAAACCTTGGAGAACAGGAGGAACTTGACCTGTTGCAACAGCTCGTAGAGCAAGAGCGGAAGCGACAAGGTATTCCCGCGCCCACGGATGGGTAGCTGCCTTGTCGCGTCGTGTCCTTGAAGCGCATGTAAGCGCGGAGGGAAATGACCGATGGAAAGCAAACTACAAGACAATCAACAACTTGCCCAATTGGTGGCGAAGGGCCAGACCCAAGGCTACCTCACTTACGACGACGTCAACGCTTATCTTCCCGACGAGGATGTCAATCCCGAGAAGCTCGATTCACTGCTTTGTGCCCTGGAAGAGATGGGCATCAGTCTGGTCGACGAAGCTCCTCCGATGATCTTTGAGGAAACGACTCCTCGCCAACCCACTTCGGAAGCGGACGCGTTCATCCGGGAGATCGATCCGCTCCCCATCGCCGCTGGCGACTTGCCCAAGCTCAGCGACGATCCCATCCGCATGTATCTGAGCCAAATGGCTGTGATTCCCTTGTTGTCCCGTGACGAGGAAATCTCGCTGGCCAAGAAAATTGAGCTTACACGCAAACTGTTTCGACGAACCCTGCTTAGTTGTGATTACGCGATCCGCATGACGGTCGAGACGTTGAACAAGGTCTATCGCGGGGAGCTGCCGTTTGATCGCACGATCAAAGTCTCGCTGACCGAGCAACTGACCAAGGAGCAAATCCTGGCTCGGATGCCGTACAACCTGCGGACGCTCGGCCAGCTTTTGGATATGAACAAACGGGACTTCGCTCGCTTGATTCGCAAGTCGACGACTCCGGCCGAAGCACGGGAGATTCGCAAGAACTTCCTCCGCCGCCGCAAGAAGTGCCTACAGCTTGTGGAAGAGCTCAGCTTACGGACGCGCCGCGTGCAGCCGTTCCTGAAGGAGTTGGAGCACTTTTCGGCGCGGATGCAGCAGATCCGCAGTCGGCTGGCCCAACTTGGCCCGGACACTCGGTTTCGCGACGAACGCGCGAATCTGCGCCGCGAGCTACGTGATTTGATGATGCTGACCCAAGAGAGCCCACGCGGCCTGAAACGCCGTTGCGAGACGGTCCGGCGGCAATTCACGGAGTATGAATCCGTCAAACGCCAACTTTCGAGCGGCAACTTGAGGTTAGTCGTCTCGATCGCCAAGAAGTATCGCAATCGCGGTCTGAGCTTTCTGGATCTGATTCAGGAAGGCAACACCGGGTTGATGCGGGCCGTCGATAAATACGAGTATCGCCGCGGCTTCAAGTTCTCGACCTACGCCACTTGGTGGATTCGGCAAGCCATCACGCGGGCGATCGCGGACCAGGCGCGGACGATCCGAATTCCCGTACACATGATTGACGTACTGTCCAAGTTGCGCAATATTCAGAAGAAGATGCAGCAGGAAATGCGTCGCGAACCGACGTCCGAGGAGCTTGCCAACCGAGCCGGAATCAGTCTGGACGAAGTGAAACGAGTGATGGACATCGGCCGACATCCGGTGAGCTTGGATCGGCCCGTCGGCGAAGGTGACGACTGTAGTTTTGGCGAGTTCATTGAAGACGGGACGTCGGACAACCCCGTCAAGAACGCGAGCAATGGTATTTTACGTGACAAGATTGAAGGGCTGCTCAAGACGCTCACCTACCGGGAACGCGAGATTGTGCGATTGCGTTACGGCTTGGGCGATGGCTACACCTACACCTTGGAAGAGGTGGGGCGGATCTTCAAGGTCACTCGCGAACGCGTCCGTCAGATCGAAGCCAAAGCGTTACGCAAATTGCAACATCCTGTCCGCAGCCAACAGCTCGAGGGATTCCTGGGGAGCGCGGCCAACTGAGCTCTCCGAGCCCCGATACTGTAGTCGCCCTCAAACTTCGCGGCCCGCTGGGCACAAGGCGATAACGAAACAAACCGCTGGTCGTTCGATCAGCGGTTTTTTTGTGCGCGCTCCTCGCACCACCGCGCCGCAATCAGATCGGGATTGGGAAGCTCGCCGTGGTCACGGATATGCGACTCCCGCGCCCCATTCCATCTACCAATCAACCGTACGGCACGAACATTCATTATTCGAGGTACTTTCATGAGCATTACCGGCACCGCCTTGCGCGAGTTACATCGCATTCACAAGCAACTCACCGATCTCCGTGGCCGCCTGGAACGCGGACCCAAACAAGTCGCCGCGTCGGCAGGCGCAGTGACTCGCATGGAATTGGAGGTCGAGCAAGCCAAGGAAGCGCTCAAGCGAGCGCGCGTGGCCAACGATCAGAAGCAACTGCAATTGCGCTCGCGCGAAGCCAAGATTGTGGACCTCAAGAATCGACTGAACACTGCCAACAGCAACAAGGAATTTCAGTTGCTCAAGGATCAAATCGCCGCCGACCATCAGGCGAACTTGGTGCTGGAAGACGAAATCCTGGAGGCATTGGAAAAGCTCGACAAACTGGCCGCCCGCGTTAAGGAGACCGACGAGAGCTTGGTCAAAGCGCGGGCCGAAGCGGAGAAAGTTCAACAACGCGTCTCGGCGGAACGCGAGGGGTTGGAGTCGGAGTTAGCCCGCGTCAAAGCGGAACTCAAACATGCCGAAGCGACGTTGCCATTAGATTTCAAAGCCGATTACGATCGCGTGGCTCGCGTGCGCGGCGAAGACACCCTGGCCGAAGTCGATGGGGAAGTGTGCAGTGGCTGTTATCACTCGCTCACCGCCAACATGATGAACGAGCTCTACATGTCCAAGGCCGTCTTTTGTAAGAGCTGCGGCGCGTTGCTCTACCTCCCCGAGGAGAACCGCATCGGCGAACGATGAGTTGACCTGCGGTCGCGACTGTTGCTCAAGTTCTAGCTCACTGCATTGGTAGAAACTAAACAGGATCGCTCAGGCCGGCTTCAAACGGCCATTGGCCACGAGGCGGACGAGATCGAGGGCGGTGACTAAACCGAGCAATTGATCGCCATCCGTGACCAGCACGCGATGGATGTGGTTGTCGACGAGAGTTTGCGCCACGAAACGCAAGGGCTGGTCGGGCGCGACCTTAAACAACTGCCGACTCATCACATCTTGCACGCGGAGTTGTTCGATTCGCTCGCCCACGCGATCCGCCAATTGCTCCATGGTTTCGAGCGGAACTTCGTGGAAGCCGGTTTCATCCCGATAGAAATCCGAGGTCAGTGCGGCAGCCTCATGTTCCACCGTCAATTGACGCACAACATCGGAACGCGAAACGATGCCCACCAACCGTCCCTGATCGAGGACGGGAAAGCCGCTCACACCCTGGGCGATGAACTCACGTTCCAACTCCGGCAAGCCCACCTCGGGTGAGATGGTCTTCACGTTACGCTTCATCACTTCGCTGACAATAAGATCCATCGGTAACTCCGTGAACTGGTTTGGTATCGCGTAACGAATCTCGACCGCAACGGGGGTGACACAATGTTCGGAACCGCGAGTGCTTAGACTTCCGCTGCCGGTCGTGGCGATTGTCGATCAAGCAATTGCCCGATCATCGTCAACTCCCGCTAATAGTTGTAACACATCATCGACGCTAACCAAACCGACCAACTTTCCAGCGGCCGCGTTGATCAAGACGACGTTGCGGAAGGCCGTTTCGTTGGCGATCGTATGCCACGCGACGTCAATGGCATGGCGTTTGCCCCATTATTCTAGTGAACCGACTAAGCCGCATTGAGCAAGGTGTTCGCGAGATCGGTGGGAGTCGGTGGTGATGAGCATCAAGGAGCTGCACCATGAACGTTCTCCAATGGCTACGCAGGTTAGGGATTCTTCGTTTCGGAGCTGAGTCGGCCGTTTATCACGATGCCACCGAGCGACCCATCAGTCTGCAAGATAAAGGTGTTTTCAATTCCAAGACTGATGTCATTGACTTGAACCGATTCTTCAAAGATCGAAAAGTGAAGGAAGAGAGGGAGAAAAGCTAATTTAAGAAGGAGTTGCAAGATGTTCGCGTTCATGAAAAACCCCGTGCAACACAAGTTGCTCCAAACCAGGCTGACGACACCAGCGAGAAGCTCGCCGACCGACGATCAACTGCGTCGTGATCGTCGCACCGCCATGCTCGTCTTTGCCTTGATGATCGCATTGCTGGGCGGGATCATTTGGCTGGCGAGCCTCGGCGGGGGCACCATTCCGCAAGGCATCGAATACTGGCCGACAATGCCGTGACGAGCCCGACCCAAGATCGACCATCACGAGCGCGCGGTGTGCGATATGGCTCGCCAACCTTCGCGTTGGCGTGGCCGTATCGCTCGCTGATACGATGGTGCGGCCGCAGTGATGGCGGACAGTCGACTTGAATTGCTCACCGCATTCTGAAATGGAACACGTTGGCATCTACAGAGCGGGGAGGACCAGTACCGGCTTGTTGCTGCCACGAATGATCTTTTCGGCGGTCGAACCGAAGAGCAAGTGTTCGACTTGCCCGCCTCCGCCGAACTTGCTCATGATGATCGCGTCGACGGCGAAATCATCGGATTTCTGCAGAATCTCCAGAAAAGGGATGCCCTCCGACACGATCGGATCGATTTCGATTCCGGTGGGAGCGGCATCGACGTAGGGCTGAAGCTCACGCTCGGCCCGCTCGCGCATCGTACGCCCTATGTCCGCCTTGGAGCCCAAATAGTGAGCCTCGGCGAACTCGACAAGCGATGAGTCGATAACATGCAACAAAATCACCACGGGATTGTCCCCGGAAACCAGCCGCAGCGCTTGCTCAAACGCACTCTTCGAGTTTTTGGAGAAATCGAGGGGAACGAGCAAGGTATTGAAATCAATTCCGCGAGCCATAACTTTTCTCCGATTAGCGTAGTCCACGTGGAACCATCAGACAAAGCAAGTTCCACGCCAAACCTATCACGCCGATTACCTGTTTTGCAGTTCATAGAAAGCGCGGCAGTCTTCCTCTCGCCCGCGAACGATTCGTTTTCCTTTCATTTGTCCCAGGTGTGCCGTGATGACAGTCCATGACTTTGCACGCGGTGGCCCCGCGCGCTGACCTGGGGCATCCTGATAAATCAGGACCCAATCGTGCGTGGCTCCCATCTCGTGAGCGTGGGCGGTGTTGGAGAACAACACCGTGTATTTCCGCGCGCCACGTTGCGTGTGCAGGATCGGCAGCCAAGCCTCGCCGGTTGGATTGAATCGTCGCGGCGAGACGCGAGGCAGTCGCCCCTGAGCTGCCAATTCCCGATACTGCCGATCAAGATCAAGCAACTCCGTGATTGGCACCGGTGGCGAAACAATTTGAGACGCCGGTGCTGACGTGGAAGCTGTGGAGAGCAGTGGTCGTGGTCGACGAAAACGGCCTGACAACGTTTCTCTCACGGCGCGCAAGCGTTTGCGGCCCATGCCCGGCACTTGAGCCAATCGACCATCGTAGGCAGCGGCTTCCAACTCCGTGAGGGTTTCGATGTGCAACTGTTCATGGATACGCTGAGCCAGCTTGGGCCCAATCTCCGCAACGGTTGTGAAGATACGCTCCGGTTGGCCCTCGCCCCGTAGGCGTTCCAACAGGCGAAGCCTGCCGGTACGTACCATCTGTCCCACCACCTTGGCAAGCGACTGGCCGATCGTGGGGAATCGTGTTAACGCGTCAGCCCCTTCCGCAACCACGGTTTGCCACAACGGCGCCGGCAGGGAATCAATGGTTTCGGCCCCGCGCCGATAGGCCCGGACGCGAAATGGATTTGCTCCCTGGCGCTCAAGCAAATCAGCCACTTCGCGAAACGAGTTTGCCAGTTCCAAGTTTGTTGGATACGACGGACGTTTTGACTGGTTCCTATGGGTCGAGATCACGAGTCACCTCCTTGCCTTGCCGGGTGCTCCCTATGCCAGCTACCGAGCGTCGAACGTTATAAGAGAAAAGCAAACGCCATGCCCGTTTCCTCGATCGTCACACTAGCCGCGTCAGCGTCCTCTGGCGGCTTGGCATTTTCTTGTTTTTTTACAACCAACCCACGATCACTGACGTAGAAACAGCAGAAGGAGAATAAACGGATGGCCACGGAGGGTTGGCCGGGTTGATTGCCCGGCAGGTTAACTTGGTTCGCAGGAAAGGGAGGTGCTGATCAATTTACCCGCTATGACAAAAGGGAGCCTTGCGTGACAAGCTAGTTTCGCTAGTACGTGGTGACGATCGAAACTTGTCACATCCTGCCCTTGGGAAAATACGACTGGTTTGTATGACGCAAGGCTCGCGTGGTGGAGAGGACGCTGTCTGGCGTCTTTTTTTGTTTCGAATCGAAGTATCAATCCAATCGTCGCGTCGGCTTGCAAACAAAGCACCAACGATCATCGGCAGTGACCAACTCGGCAACATTCGACAGATACAAGAAACACAAGACCCGGCTCAGCGGGAACTGAGCCGGGTTCGCGAGGGGCTCAAGCCTTCACTTCAATCTGACGAGGCTTGATCTCTTCGGTCTTGGGGACAGTGATGTTCAGCACACCTTCGCTGAACTTCGCTTCGATCTTGTCCTCCACGACCTCGGCAGGCAGCGGTAACACACGTCGGAACTCGCCATAGCTGCGTTCAATCCGATGATAGGTCTCGCCTTTCTCTTCCTTCTCCTCCTTCCTTTCGCCACTGATCCAGAGGGCTCCCTTTCTGTACTCGACAGTCACCTCTTCTGGCTTCAGGCCGGGCAGATCCACCTTGACTTCAAATCCGTTCTCGTTTTCGATCATGTCGACACGAGGCGCGAATTCCGTTTTGGGAACAAGCTGTCCGCCATCACCTCCCCAGAACTTTCCCACCAAGTCCTGCATTTCCCTCTCCATCTGATCGAACACGTTCAGATAACGATCGGTGGAAGGCACGACTGGCCTCTCTCGCCAAGGAACTAATGAGCGTAACATCTTACACCTCCTTCTGATGCTGAGCGGCAAGCACCTTGCCCACCGCTCATGGTCCTGTATCTACTTTTTCTACGTTTGAGTTCGGCAGTGGTTTTCGTTGGCTTGATGTTGTGGGTTTGGGGTTTGACTTGGCATACTGGTTGCGTGTGATGTCTTGAGGCCGCTGACGCATGGAGTCCTGCGAAGGGGGAATGGTAGGGTGGATTTATGAACAGCAAACGCATTACCGAACATCCCCACGACATCGCTAAAGAAATCGATTTCGTGGCCAGCGATGATTTCTCCTCTCAGCGACAACTTATGGTGGAACGGCAACTTCAGCAGCGAGGGATTCACGACCCGCGCGTACTGGCCGCCATGCGAGCCGTGCCGCGAGAATTGTTTGTGCCGGATTCGAAAGTCTCCGATGCGTATGCGGACTGTCCGCTACCGATCGGAGAAGGACAAACGATTTCCCAGCCCTTCACGGTCGCGTTCATGGCGGAAGCCTTGCACTTGCGGGGCGACGAGCGAGTACTTGAAATCGGCACGGGTTCGGGGTACGGAGCCGCGATTCTCGCTCAGCTATCCGCCGAAGTACATACTGTCGAACGAATTCCGCTGCTCGCTGAGCAAGCCAGGAGACGACTCGCGCAACTGGGATTGAACCACGTACACGTGCATCAGGGTGATGGCTCGTTGGGTTGGGCGGAGGCCGCCCCGTTCGACGCCATTGTGGTCACCGCCGGCGCGGCGTCCCTGCCGACCGCCTATATCGACCAACTCGGCACGAACGGTCGAATCGTCATTCCCATTGGCCGCAAACCAACTTTGCAGCACCTGTATCGCTTCTGGCGGCAAGGGGAAGTCTTACAGAAGGAAGATCTGGGCGCGTTCGCTTTCGTTCCCCTAATCGGCCGACATGGCTGGCAGGATCGATAATCGTCGAAGACGCCATCGCGACACGTTGTCCGAGCTGGTAATCGAACCGCCACAATCTTACTTCGACGGGATGTAATTCAAGGTGTAATAAGCCTCTGGATGCAGCAGCGGCAACTGCTTGACTGATCGCACACCGCCGACGCGCAGCTCATGCACATGCCCTTCCTGCAAGCCTTCAATCACCAAACGGACGCTACGTCGATCGGGCGCGACGATGGCCTGTGTGATGGAGGGCGTCGTGTGATCGACTTCCGGGCTCCCATAGCTGGCCTGATAAATGTAGGTGTACGTCTGCAATTGATAGGACGCGACGTTGCTGGCGGATTCGGCATCCACCTGCTCAGTAAACGTCAACTCAAAACCGTCGTGTTTCGCACGCATCTCGTGAATCT
>JBGTHH010001052.1:0-3890 GCA_041746275.1 Pirellulaceae bacterium
CGATCGGCAAGTTTTTGGGGAAGGACTTCACGGTCGAGGCAAGCATTGGCCATATTCGTGATCTCCCCCAGGGATCGAAGGAAGTGCCCGAGGAGTTCAAGAAGGAAGAGTGGTCGTACCTGGGTGTCAATGTGAACGATCGCTTCACGCCCATCTATATCGTCCCATCCGCGAAAAAGCAGCAAGTTAGTAAACTAAAAAGCGCTCTTAAGGAGGCAAAAGACCTCTATCTGGCGACGGACGAAGACCGCGAGGGAGAAGCTATTAGCTGGCACCTGTATGAGGTGCTGAAGCCCAAGGTGCCGGTCAAGCGACTGGTGTTTCACGAGATCACTCGCGAAGCCATCCAGGAGGCAATCGAGAACCCGCGCGAGATCGATCAGGGATTGGTCCGGGCTCAAGAGGCTCGGCGGATCCTCGACCGACTGTATGGCTATGACGTGTCACAATTGCTGTGGAAAAAGGTGGGGCGAGGCCTCTCGGCGGGGCGCGTACAAAGTGTTTCCGTGCGGTTGATCGTCGATCGCGAGCGCCAACGCATCGCTTTCCGATCCGCGTCGTATTGGGATTTACTGGGGACCTTCGCCACTACGGCTCGGGAAGAGTTTCAAGCCGAACTGGTGTCCGTCGAGGGCCGGAAGATCCCGACCGGCAAGGATTTTGATTCGTCGACCGGCCAACTCAAAGACCCGGCTTTGCTGCTGTTGAATGAAGCGTCGGCGCGGGCCTTGGTCGAACGTTTGAAAACCGCCCAGTTCAAAGTTGTGAGCGTCGAGCGCAAGCCTTACACGCGTAAACCGGCTCCTCCATTCACCACGAGCACGTTACAGCAGGAAGCCAACCGCAAGCTAGGCTTTACCGCTCGCCGCACGATGAACGCGGCCCAGAGCTTGTATGAAAACGGTCACATCACTTACATGCGTACCGATTCGACCAACTTGGCCAAGGTCGCGGTCGACGCGGCGCGGGACTTGGTCCGCTCCGAATACGGTGGCGATTTTCTCCCGGAGGTCCCACGCACCTACGTCAACAAGGTCAAGAACGCCCAGGAAGCCCACGAAGCGATTCGACCAGCGGGGCATCCCTTCGAATTGCCGGAAGCGTTGAGGAGTAAGCTCAACCCCGATGAGTTTCGGCTGTTCGAGATGATCTGGAAGCGGACCGTCGCCAGCCAAATGGTGGACGCCCGTGGTCACCAAACCACGATCACGATCGAGGGAGACGGGGCCGTTTTCCGAGTCAGTGGTCGCACGATCGACTTCCCCGGCTTCCTGCGTGCTTATGTCGAGGGTTCGGATAACCCCGCCGCGGAACTGGCGGATCGTGAGACGATCGTGCCGTCGGTCGAAGAGGGACAGGCGATCGACTGTCGTAAACTCGATGCCCAAGACCACACCACGCAACCTCCCAGTCGCTTTACGGAAGCCTCGTTAACACGCGAGTTGGAAGACAAGGGCATCGGTCGTCCCAGTACCTATGCCTCAATCATCGAAACGATTCAGGCACGCGATTATGTCTTTAAGAAAGGCAATGCCCTGGTACCGACCTGGACGGCCTTCGCCGTGACTCGTCTGCTGGAACAGCACTTCGGATCGCTCGTGGACTATCAATTCACAGCCCAGATGGAAGATTATCTGGACTCGATCAGCCGTCGCGAAGCGGAGCACGTGGACTACCTGCAGAATTTCTACTTTGGCAACATCGACTCCCCGGGCGGTGTCGAACCCGGCCTGAAGGCCCAACTCGCCAGTAAAGTGCAGGAGATCGACGCCCGCGAGATGAGTCGGTTTCCGATCGGTGCTCCCACTTCAGGAGAACACACGGAAGAGATCGTATTGCGAGTTGGCAAGTTTGGTCCGTTTCTCGAACAGGGGACGCGGAAGGCGAGTCTCCCGGAGGGGATGGCTCCCGACGAATTGACCATGGAACGAGCCACCGAATTGCTCGAACAGGGTTCTCAAGTCGACGAACCGCTCGGCATTTGCCCCGAAACGCACAAGCCCGTCTTTCTGAAGGTCGGTCGCTTCGGGCCGTATGTTCAACTCGGGACACCAGACGACGACGAGAAGCCGAAGAACGCGTCGCTGCTAAAGGGCATGGTCCCAGCGGATGTGACGCTCGAAGTCGCCCTGAAACTATTGTCCTTGCCGCGTACGCTGGGCGTACACCCGGAGCATCAAGAGCCGATCGTCGCACAGAACGGACGTTTTGGTCCGTACATCAAATGCGGCTCCGAGACGCGTTCTTTGCCAGGCGACCTGTCCCCCGTGGAGGTAACGTTCCAGCAAGCGATCGATTTGTTAGCCCAGCCCAAAACGGGCGGGCGGGGGCGGGGTGCGGCTAAGGAACCGCTCAAGGTGCTGGACGCTTCCCCGGTAACGAAGGCACCGATCAAACTGTTGGAGGGACGTTACGGACCGTATCTTTCGGACGGTGAAACCAATGCGTCCCTGCCCAAGGGACTCGATCCCAATGATCTAACGTTCGACATGGCCGTCAGCCTGCTCGCCGATCGAGCGGCGCAAGGAGGCACGAAGAAGAAAAAATCAGCCAAGTCGAAGGCGGCTCCTAAGTCGTCGTCCAAAAAGACGACCAAGAAAAAAACAACGAAGAAGTCCACCAACTAACAATGCCAATCCGGTTCGCGGAACAAGTCGCGCCTCGACCGGCTCAGTTATGGCGAATGTGCAAGATGTCGCCATCCTGAATGACGTAGTCCTTGTGCTCTTGCCGCGTTAAGTTATTCGCTTTGACATCGCGTTCGCTCCCGAGACGAATCAAATCGTCGCAGGTCATCACCTCGGCGCGAATGAATCCGGTAGCGAGATCCGTGTGGATGTTACCTGCCGCCTCGACCGCCGTTCCGCCAGTACGAATGATCCACGTGCGCACTTCCTTCTCACCAGCGGTGAAGAAAAGCATCTGTCCAGAAGCGGTCATGATTTGTCGGATGACCGTATCTCGATCAAAGGGCTCGACCCCCATTTCCTCGCAGAACGCCTGCCGTTCGACCTCGTCCAGCCCGGCCAACTCGACTTGCAGCGAGAGCGAGACCGCGATCCCGGACATCCCGGTCGGAATTTTGGCGAGATAGTTCTGAGGCGGCTCGTCGTCGGAGATGTTGAATACGACGAGACGAGGCTTCTCGGAGAACAATTTGAATGATCGCGTCGCCTTGAATTGCTCGACCGAAAGCCCCATGTCACGGATCTGCGTGCCTTGCTCCAGGGCCGGGACGAGCGGCTCTAAGGCTTCCAGTTCCTTTTGTAACTCGTCGCGATTAGGGCGTGGCTTCTTTACCTGATCGCGCAACCGTTCGACTCGCCCCGCCACGATATCCAAGTCGGCGATCAACAGGTCATCATCAAAATTGCGGAGATCGGCCGTGGCGTCGTTGCCGCCATAAGCGGCGACCACAACCACCAAACAACTCGCCTCGCGAATCATCGCGAGTTTCGCGGCGCTCCCCTCATGGGATCGATGCAGTCCCGGGGTGTCGACGATTTCCAGGGCCGCTTGGGTGATCTTCTTGGGATGATAGATATCGCAAAGCGGCGCAATGCGATCGTCCGGAATGGGGGCCATGGCGTGCTGTGTCTCGTGGGCCTTGGCAAAGTCCGGAGCCACTCCCGTCAGCCAATGAAACAGCGTGCTCTTGCCCGACCCCTGATAACCCACGATTCCGATCTTCATGCGACGCCAATGACCTCCAGAAAACTTGTTTCCATCCAGCTCATGGTTTACACCGGCTCGGCTAGTCTGGATAGGGCGGTTCCATTCGAGCGACAACGTTTGTCGCCTTCTCAAGACTCGTTCCCAGGAGAACTTCGCGAACGCTCGGTGGATCAATCTGGTATCAGTCGCGCAAATCGACCGACGCCCCTAAGTAC
>JBGTHH010001053.1:0-6482 GCA_041746275.1 Pirellulaceae bacterium
GAGGCGGCCGATCTCGAACGGGAACTCGGCCATGCGTTCCAAAAAAGTGTGGTAGTGCTGTTCGGCCAGGATGGTGGTGGGGACCAGTATCGCCACCTGATAGCCGTTGTCGACCGCCTTGAACGCGGCGCGCATGGCCAACTCGGTCTTGCCGAAGCCCACGTCGCCGCACAGCAGGCGATCCATCGGTCGCATGGCTTCCATGTCGTGCTTGATGTCCTCGATGGCCAGCAACTGGTCCCGCGTTTCTTGATAAGGGAACGAGGCATCGAATTCCCGCTGCCATTCGCCGTCCGGAGCGAAGGCGATCCCCGCGCGACTCTGACGTTGGGCCTGCAACTCCAGCATCTCGACCGCCATATCCATCACGGCGGCTTCGGCGGCCTTCTTCTGCTTCGTCCAGTTCGTGCCACCCAACTTGGCCAAGGTCGGACGTGACTTCGTGCCGCCGATGTACTTCTGAATCAGATCGATCTTGGCGGTCGGCACGTACAGTTTGGCTCGGTCGCGAAACTCGATCTTCAGGTGCTCTTCGAGTTGCCCCTGCTTGTCGATCAGCTCGATGCCGCGATAGCGTCCGATGCCGTGACTGAGATGCACGATCAAGTCGCCCGGTCGCAGATCGGTGAAACTGTCGAGTGCCTTGCCCAGCCGCCGCCGCGTGACGCGACGCACGTCGCCGCGTAGAAAAATCTCCGCTGCGGAGAGCAGCATTAGGTTAGCGGCGACCAAACGAAAGCCCTTGGCGAGTTGCCCGCTGACAAATTGCAGACGCTGTTCCTTGGCCAATCGCGTTTCGCCGAGCAGTTCGGTCAAGCGTTCGATTTCGGCGGCGGTCGGCGTCACGATGATCGTCTGGCAGTCGGCGGCGGTGCGATCAAGCTCCTCGCGCACCCGCGCCACCTCGCCACTAAATCGCTCGACGGATTCGATGGGCAGCACGCAGGGCTCCGCACTGGCACCGCGCGCGAGGGCGGACGCCGTCGATAGGGAGAACTTGTTTAGCGACGCGAAGACCGCGGCGACGCTATGAAAGTCCTCGGGCTGTTCCACACGTTCGAGATAGTGCTGGCCTTGCTCCTCGATCTGGTCGGGCTCGATAAGGACACACCACGTCGCGACCGGGAGGTAATCGGCCAGATGCGCTAGCGTGCGGGCTGCCGGCGCGAGCACCGTGATTTCGACATTGTCGAGCGTTTCTAGGCTCCGCTGGCTTGCAATATCGAACCGGCGCAGCGACTCGATTTCGTCGTCGAACAACTCCAGACGCACGGGCGTTTGCCAATCGGGCGCGAAGAGATCGATGATCCCGCCGCGCATCGAGAACTCGCCCGGCAATTCCACGGCGCTGGTGTGATGGAAGCGTTGCTCCAGTAGCCAGCGTTTGAACGCCGTCACATCCAGCCGGCCGCCGCGCCGCAGCACGCGCGAGCTTTGTTCGATCACCTCGCGACTGGGCACAGGCTGCAACAAACCTTGAATGCTCGTGACCAGGATTGGCGGCGGATTCGCGGATTCAAATGCCCCGTCGTGCAGCAGAGCCTTCAACGTGCGCAACCGCTCGCCATAGCTCTCGTCTTGATATGCCCGTTCGCCCGGTTCGATTTCCCAAGCCGGAAAGCGCCAGCGTGGACGAGTCGTGAACAAATCCAGGTCTTCGAACAGCAGATCGACATCGGCCGGTCGTGGCACCACCAGCACCAGTGGCCCGGTGGCGTGGCGACTGAGCGCTGCCGCCAACAGCGCGGAGGACGATCCCCAGACTCGGTCGAAGGACGCCCCTTGCCTTGCTTGCAGGGACTCGATCGCTTCGACGAAGCCCGCCGCTCGATCCAGGATTTCCGGCAAGGCTCGAAGACCTACCTCGATCGCTGCCGTCGTAGGGGCATCGCTCATAAGTGTCGACGCTATTGTAAGACTCGCGGATACCGTGGGAAGAGGAGTTTGGCGGCACGAGAGCCTGCCCGGGCAGGGTTCCACTGACAATTCCGCTGCAATCGTCTCGGAGGCTTGAGGCGGCATCCCGGTCGCAAAGTTACAATTCTGGTATCAGCCACACGGGACTTTTATAATGAACCTCCGAAGTTATCGAGTCGTTACTAGGACAAAACATGCCGATTCATGACTGGACGAACGTTGACGCGTGGATCTTCCATGCGTTTCACCACGACTGGATCACTGAGATCGCCCGCGCGCTGAACCGGTATGTTTTGCCGGCCGATCATTATGCACTGCCCGAGCAGCATGCGGCTGGTTTCGGGCCAGACGTATTGACACTTCAGCTTATTGGCGATGGTGCGGAGACTCCGGATGTGAGTTCGGACAAAGGCGGTGTGCTGCTTGCGCCGCCGAAGCTAAAGCCCATCGCGGAAACGGATATGGCGTTCTATCGCAGGAAGCAGAAGACGGTCACCGTGCGGCATGTCAGCGATGACCGAATCGTGGCGATGATCGAAATCGTCTCGCCGGGCAACAAAGCGGCACGCAATCCGATGCGCGCCTTTGTCGGCAAGGCCGCGGAGTTGCTCAACCAACAGATTCATCTGCTGATCGTCGACTTGTTTCCACCCGGGCCACGCGATCCCAATGGTCTCCACGGAGAGATCTGGCAGGAGATTGCCGGCCAAGAATATGTCGCACCCGCCGACAAGCCGTTTACCGAGGCATCCTATGAAAGCGGCCTCAGCGTCCGAGCCTACGTGGTACATGCCGCCATCGGCGACACGCTAACCGACATGCCGTTGTTCTTGGAGCCTGAGTTGGCGGTGCAGGTTCCACTGGAAGCGACCTATATGGCCGCCTTCAACGAAACCCCTCGTCGCTGGCGTCGAGTTCTTGATCCCGACGCATGCTGATTCCTATCTTTGCAAGACATCGCCGATCCGCTCGTGATCTCGCAGCCAGTCTTCAGCAGCCGCAACGCAGAAAGCGACCGGGCAAGGTCGGCTGATCGGCAGCGAGCGCGATGCCGTCGCTGATGATGGCCTGCCCGTTCACCAACACCGTATCAATGCCGATGGTGTGCTGGCAGGGCTCGGTGAACGAGGCCGGATCGTTGATCGTCTGGGGATCAAACACCACGACGTCCGCCCAGCACTGCTCGCGTAAAACGCCGCGATCCTTCAAGCGAAAACGTTGAGCGGCGACGTGCGATAACTTGGCGACGGCTTCCTCCAGCGAGAACAACTTGTGATCGCGGACACACGAGCCGAGCAAACGTCCCGCCGATCCGTACATCCGCGGATGAACCTGCCCATCGGGAAAATAGATTCCGTCGGTTCCCATCATATAGAGCTCGTGTTGCAGGAAGGGCCAGACCAGGGCATCGGCGCCTTCGTCCATCACGCATAGCACGGCAAGTCGCTCTTCCAGCAAAAGGTCGATCAGGGCGTCGGCGGCCGGTTTGCCCGAGGCATTCACATACTGCTGGAGCGTTTGACCTTGGTGGTGCGCGTTCTCTTTGCTGCCAACCCACGCAATGCGAATGTGGTCGAGATCGAGCCGCTGGATCGGCAGGGACTCGCGGAAACGACGACGCCCCTCGGGTTGATGCAGTCGATCCAAGGCGGCGAGCGGCCCACCCTCCCACGCTTCATACGGCAGGAAATAGTTCAGCATTGTCGAGCCGGGCTGGTAGGGATAGACATCAAAGCTGAGATCGACATCGCGCCGGGCCTGGTCGAGAAACTCAAAGACTTGCTCGTGTGTGCAGGGGGCTAAAGACTTGAGATGCGAGATATGCACGGGCACACCCGCGCGACGCCCAATCTCGACCGCCTCGGCCAGTGCCGGCAAAAGCCCAAGTTTGTAGCGAATATGCGTGACGTACACGCCCTCATACTTGGCCATGGCCGAACAAGCACTCACCAACTCGTCGGTCGTCGAGAAGCATTGCACGATATAGTCCAATCCGGTCGACAAACCGACCGCTCCGGCTTCCATGCCTCGCTGGATCTCGTGCTGGATCTGACGCATTTGAAAGTCATCGACCGAGCTCCGCTGGAAGCCGCAGACCATGGAACGGATGTTCGCATAGGGAAGGTGTGCGGCGGCATTCTGCACATTGCGTCTGTCCAGCAGTCGCATGTAGTCTTCCCAACTCTGCCAGCCCTGGTACTCGTCCACGCGAAGCCCGTTGAGTGAGCGAAGATAGAACATCCACTGCGCCGCCGTGCTCTCGCTGACGGGGGCATAGGAGATACCATCCGCCATCAAGATCTCGGTGGTGAACCCCTGCAAGGTTTTGGGGGTCAGATGCCGTGTTTTGAGTAGCCAGCCATCGCTGTGGTTATGCACATCAATGAAGCCCGGCGCGACCACCTTGCCCGTGGCATCGACGGTCTGACCCGCCTGGGCCTGCGACAAATCGCCGATGGCGGCGACGCGCTCCCCGGTGATCCCCACATCCGCGCGAAACCGCGAACGTCGCGTACCATCGATGACCTCACCGTGGCGGATGATCAAGTCAAAGGTCATTTAGCCATTCGCTCCCGATGCGTCGTCCGAGCGTTGGCCATCCACGTACGCCTGCAGTTCCGGCACGAGTAGATCCAAAGCCACTCGCAGTCGTGCCAGAATCTCGACAGCTCCCTCCGAACGGTCTTCGCGTCCCAACGTTTCCAATTCATAGGCGAGTCGCCCCGCTTCGGTATCGCCAAAGTAACGCAGGCAGCCCTTCAAGGTATGTGCATGCCGCTGCAAGTCCTTCGACACGTGCGAGGCCATCGCCGCATTGATGCCATCGAGCAGCTTCGGGCACTCTTCGAAATAAATGCCAATCAACTCCACGAGCAGTTCATGGCTGTCGCCGACCGCGCCCAGGGCCAGTTCCCAGTCGATGTGCGGTGGATTTGTCAGATTCATGGTCACCCCAATGATGTTGCTGAGCAGAATATCCCCTTCGGGTTTCGTCGTTGTCAAGGTGTCGTTCACGACCGCGACAAGGCTCGACGCAGCAAATTGGCGGTCATCCGCTGAACACGCTGGTCGGGACCATGCGGCCGCGACCAATGCGACCAGGGCGGGATGTGCCCGGGGGGAGCCGCCAGCCCTTGGGTCCAGAAGATTGTGGAGGCATTGAAGACGAAGTTATCCTTGGGCCCCGGAAAAATCGTAGCCGTCCAGTGACCTGGCCGCGTGCCTCCCGCCCACACAGCTCCCTCGCCGACGACTTCCAAGCCGGGCCGGTCGAGATCGGGATCGCCATGGAATTCCCAGCCGATCAGGCCAGGAATCGCTTCGCCCTGCTGCATGCCCGTGTCGGCGAACATCCAGTGATCGGGTTTGGTGCAAATCCAATCCCCGCCGCCGTTAAAAGGCACCACGGTTCGCGCGCCGATAATTCGCCGTTCATCTGGACCATGTGAGTCAAACGGCCCCAGGATCTTGCCATACGCCTCGATTTCCTCTTCGCGCAGCGGGCCGTAGCTCGCCACGCGTTCAATGCGGCGACGCGGATGCGCTGCGGCATTGGCCGAGAATTCGCTGACCATGTAGACAGAATTTCCGCTCAGCCACAGCACATTGACACCTTCGTCGATGGCGGTTTCGACGGTGCGATACTGCGCCAAATCCCAGTATTCGTCATGCCCCACGCTCAGGAAGCAGCGCGCACGCGTGACAAACGCCAGATCGATCACATCGGCGTTGCTGCAGTAGGTCACATCGTATCCCTGCTGTTCGAGCCAGTAGCACAGGGGATCCTCCCACAACAGAAACTCGCCCGATCCGATGGACAACGGATGGTCAAAGATCTGGCAGTATTTGGCGTAAGGCCGATCGAAGCTGGAGGCGACTCCGGGAGCGTGCGCACCATCGGGATGCGTGTAAAGCGATTCATTCTCCGGCCACCGATTGTAAGCTTGCCACGTGTTGTCCGAACATTGAAACAGGATATCGGCCGGCCGTTGATCGCGGACGATGAAGATCACATAGCTCTGCCAGTAGGGCTCGTGCCCCTGCGGCACCGTCGTGAGCTTGCCGAGATAGACTCCGCTGGGCCAATCCCCCGGCACGACCAACTCCAGGCTGGGCTGCCAGGCACACTCGCGCAGTCGCTTGTCGGTCATCGGAGGCGTGGGCTGAGTCGTGCCAACGAGCGGCCCCACCGAGGTCATCAAGCGCGCTCCCGCACCGCCGTAGTACCCCATGCGATAGACGTCCAACGTAAACTCCCGCGCGGGATCGGTGCTCACGAAAATCGTCAGCTTCCGACCGGCCTCGACCGACTGGTGCGAGCAATAGCCTTCGATCAGCGACGTGCGAAACGGTCCTTGATTCACGCGCACGCGCGTCAGTTGCCAATTTCGATCGCCCGGCCGCGCGTTCTCAGCCTCGATCGGATTGCGTGCGCGTGGCGGTTCGGCAGCCGTGATGGCCGCCGAGCCTAAGCCGACCGCCGTCGCCGCTTTTAACAATTGCCTGCGATCCATTGCCGAATCCATGCGTTCTCCTCGCTGTGGGTCAGTCGTGACGAATCGAAA
>JBGTHH010001054.1:0-7884 GCA_041746275.1 Pirellulaceae bacterium
ACACCGCACAATTCACCACATGGCCGAATTTAATCTTGGCGATAAGCGGCAGGGCGAACAGAAACGCCATAGCCAACCCCGGCAGCACGATCGCGCCAATGAACTCGGACGGACTGTGCTTGAGTAACTGGAACAGAAACAAGAAGTACCATTCGGGGCGCGCGGCTCCGTAAGACTCAGTCGGCTCCGCGGGCGGACCCAACTCGGCACTCCGAAAGTACGTAAGCCCGACGACAAACAACAACAGCAGTAGGCACGCGGCCGAGTCTTTGAAGACTTGCTTGGGCCAGAAAAACTCATCCGGCCGTTTGTCCGAACTCTTTGCGGTAATTCCGTGCTTGCGAAACATCGCGATATGCAGTGCCAAGACGATGACCAACAAGGCGGGCAACACACCGGCATGCATGGCGAAGAAACGCGTCAGCGTGGCGTGGCCATAGTCCGGGCCTCCGACGACTAATTTCTGGATCATGCCGCCGCCTGGTGGCAGCGACATCAGTTCGGTCGCTACCTTCGTGGCCCAATAACCCTTTTGATCCCACGGCAGCAGATAGCCGGTCAGGCCCAGCCCGAGCACAATCAGCATCAGCACCAAGCCCAGCCAGTAATTGATTTCACGCGGAGCCACGTAGGCCCGGCACAACACCACTTGGAGCAGGTGCAGCGGTAGCAGCACAATCATCAATTGAGCCATGTAGTGATGCACGCCGCGCAACAGCCATCCACCCTGCATTTCGTAGGTGATGTAGTACACGCTCTCCCAGGCATTTTGGCTGCCGGGGCTGTAGCACATCCACAGAAAGATGCCGGTGATGGCCTGCGTCACGAACGCGAACACCAACATGCTGCCGGTGACATAGATCCAACGGGAACCACCCGGAACGTTCTCATACAAGCTTTCGTGCAACAACTGCTTGTAGCCGGTTCGATCGTCAAGCCACGTGCTGAATCGAGTTTTAAGATCACTCATGACTTCGCAATCTTCTCATGTTTGCCGGTGTAGAAATTCTTGAACTCGACCCAAATGTCGCCATTCGTCACTTCGTAGTTCAAATCGTCCAGGTTGCGCGGGCTTGGGTTCTCGCGGCCGGAGCTGCTCACAAGCTTCGAACCATCCAGCTCAAAAGAACTGTTGTGGCAGGGGCAGTGATAAGCCGTACCGTGACACGAGACGCTGCAACCCGCGTGGGGGCAAGTCACATTAAAAACGCGTAGCTCGGTCGGTCCCATCCGCTCGATGTAGACCGCTCCGACCGGTTGACCCGGCGTGAAATTCCAAGCGTCGATTTGATTGTCGATGACGGGAAAACGTTGCGGAGCCGCTCCCACCGTGAGTGCCTCGATCGCCGCCACCCGCAAGTATCCCGCTTTGCCCGTGCCGGGCTGACGATACTTTTCCGGCACCTTGCGCTCGCGGGTCAGCGGCGAGAGGAACGCGACCAGCCCGATCAGAAAGGGTCCTAGTCCGAGGATCGCACCGATGATCACTGAACCGATTTCAAAGAAACCGCGGCGCGTCTCAGGTGAGTGAGACGTGGCACTGGCCGCGTCTTGTCCTTCGGCACGGGCCGGGTCTGGCTGGGAAGCATCTGCAGGCATGAGGACGACTCCGCAACTCGCACAATGAATTAGAGGAACTCGTTCGGAAGCTGTTAGGCAGGTGGGGTGGGTATCGTCGGCAAGGTGGGCTCAAGAACCAACGAAGGAGGAATCAATGCGTTGGATTATCGCATGGCTTCGCGCAGCAGGTCAAGGACTTTCGCTTGAACCTGCTCGAAGGGTCCGGCCAAAAACGCCCCCGCCGCAGCCTTATGGCCGCCGCCATGGAACTGCTCGGCGATCTGGCTGCAATCCAACGCACAGCGACTGCGGAAGCTTAACTTGAATCCGCCCGTGGCCTGCTCGACCAGAATCACGGCGAACTGCACGCCCGCGATCGCCAAAGTCATATTGATGGCGTCTTCTGTGTCACTGGGGAGTGCCCCGGTTTCGTCGAAGTCTTCCTTCAGCACATACGTATGTGCCAAGCGGCCATCCAATTCGCACACCGTGCGCGCCAAGATCACGCCCCGCAACTTCACGCGGCCCAGCGTGTCCTGCTCGTAGAGGTCGCGATAAATGTCCGAGGGCACGGCACCGGCGTCGAGCAGCTTCGCGGCGATTCTGTAGGTAGTGCTGGAAACGGAACCGAACCGGAACCAGCCCGTATCGGTGGCCAGCGCCGCGAAGACGGGCATGGCGATTTGTGGAGTCAAGGCAACTCCCAACGCTTCCGCCGCCTCGACCACCAGTCGCCCGGTGGCTTCGGCCTGCGTGTTCTTGAAGGCTTCGGTTCCTAGATCGTCCTCACTGACGTGATGATCGAGTACGATCTTCTTCGCTCGCGTGGCACGCAACACGTCACCCATCGGACCCAATTGAGCCCAGGCGCTGGTGTCCAAGACCATCAGGACTTCGATGTCCTCCAGATCCGCCAGTTGCACATCCTCGCCGATTACTCGAATGCGCCGTTCCGGATCGATGAACGCCAAGTTTGGAGGCGTGGCCATGCCGTTGACGATTGTAACGCGTTTGCCCAACGCTTCGAGAATTCCCGCCATGCCCAACTCGCTGCCCAGCGCGTCACAATCGGGACGGATGTGGCTGGTTAGCAAGAACCGCTCATGCGCGTGAATGATTTCCGTGAAGCGAGTCCAATTAACGGTCATGGCTGGCGTAAATCTCGGAGGCCGCTTGTAGATCTTGGGCGAGTTGCTGGCGTAATTCGTCCACGGAGGCAAAAGGGCGAGTCTCGCGTACCCGCGCCAGAAAGTCAACCTCTAGCGGTTCGCCGTACAACGACCCCGTGAAGCCAATCAAATGGGCTTCGACCTTAAGATGGCTTTCGCCGAAAGTCGGATTGGGGCCAATATTGATGGCGGCTGGCCACACGCCCGTGGCCGTGAGGGCTCGGCCAGCATAGACTCCGACCGCCGGCAGCAATGTGTCAATGGCATCGATGTTGGCGGTGGGAAACCCGAGTCGTGTGCCGCGCGCGGCGCCGTGGGTGACCATGCCTCGGATACGGTAGGGACGGGTCAGCATCTCAGTAGCCTGAACCACATCGCCCGCCCGCAGCAGGTCACGAATTCGGCTGCTCGAAACGTAATCGTCGCCGGTCCTCAACGGTTGCACCACTTGCAAAACGACCTTGGCCTCATGACAAAGCTGCCGCAAGACTTCGATGTTCCCGGCGCGATCCTTGCCGAAACAGAAGTTAGGTCCCTCCACGATGGCTCGGGCCGCGAGTCGTTCGACGACAATCTCGCGAAAAAACTCGGCGGGCGTCAGAGCTAAGAGTCGCTCGTCGGTCGGATAGACCACCAAGGCGTCGACTCCCAACTCGGCCAACAGCGCCGCCTTGCGATCGGTCCACGTGAGTGGCGGTGGAGCGCGGTCCGGTCGCAGTAAACGCACGGGATGCGGATCGAAGGTGAAGACAATCGAGGGTCCCCCGGCGAGCGTCGCCTGTTCGCGCAACGTCTGGACAAGGCGCGCGTGACCTTGATGCACACCATCGAAATTGCCAATCGACACCGCGCCGCCGCGAATGTCGAGCGGCAGGTCGTTCAGGTTACGAATCAGCTTCACGCGCCGAGCCTTCCAGTTCCATAAACGCCGCCGGTAAGTGCTGCGCGATGTCGCGGGCGATGAGCGAGGTTTGGCCCAAGGCAGCGGCTGCCAGATCGCCGGCGCGGCCATGCACATACACTCCCAATCGCGCCGCGTTGAACGGTGTGAGTCGCTGAGCGACCAGCGCCGTGATGATTCCGGTCAGCACATCCCCTGCGCCACCCGTGGCCATTCCGGGGTTGCCCGTCGTGTTGTGAGTGGCCTGCCGGCCGTCCGTGACGACCGTGCGATGCCCTTTCAAAACCACGATGCTGCGCGTCGCCGCGGCGAACTGGGCGGCGAACAACTCGGCCGGGCCGCGCTGTAGGTCGCCGATCCCCGCCAGCCGACGCAACTCGCCGAGATGCGGTGTCAGGATGCGCGGTCCGGCAGGTTCTTCCAGCCGATCTCGGCGTTCCGCTAACGCGAAGAGCGCGTCGGCGTCGAAGACAACCGGCTGAGGCAGCACTTCGTACATCCAAGTCACGAGGTCGGTGACGCGCGGCGACCGGCCCAGCCCCGGCCCACAAGCCAAACAGGTCGCCGTATCCGCCAGTTCGGCCAAACGCTCTTGAGCCGCGACAGTCAGACGCCCCGCCGCATCACATGGCAAAGGGACGGTCATATACGATGGCTCGAACGAGGCGACCACTTCTAGGCAATTATCGGGAACGGCCAGCGTGACCAACCCCGCTCCCGAACGCAAACATGCCAGACCCGCCAAGGCGATGGCACCGCTCATGCCCCGCGAGCCGCCGATCAACAGCGCGCGACCGTAGTCACCTTTGTGGCTGTCAGCCGATCGAACGGGCAGTGCCGGTAAGTCAGAGTGACTTCCGATGGTGGAATCAGCCATGTCGACTCCCCTGGTCACTGGTCCCCTGCCCTGCCCCGGCGTGAGCTCCTGCGCTGGCATGAGCTCGAGTGGCGATCAACCCGGCGACATATCCACCCTTGAACCCGGCATCGATATTCACCACGGTTACATTGGCGGCACAGCTATTAATCATGCTGAGCAGAGCGGCCAGCCCGCTGAAATTTGCTCCGTAGCCGACACTCGTCGGGACGCCGATCACCGGACAATTGACATAGCCACCGACAACGCTGGGCAAAGCCCCTTCCATGCCGGCCACGACCACGGCGGCGTCAATCCCTCGCAAGGCGTCGAGCTTTTCGGGCAGCCGATGGGGACCAGCGACCCCCACATCATGCACCATGACGACTTCCACCCGCATCCAATCGAGTGTTTCCCGTGCCTCTTCGGCGACCGGTAAGTCACTCGTGCCAGCGGTGATCACCGCTACGCGTCCGCGACAGTGACGACTGGTCGCGGGACTCGCCAACCGAAATGTGCGGGCCACAGGGTTGTAGTGGGCCGCTGGAAACATAGGCAGCAAGTGCGAGGCTTTGTCCGGTGTCAGCCGCGTGGCCAGGATATCGATCTCGTCAGCGATCATCCGCTGAAAGATGGCCGTCAGCGTGTCGACGCACTTCCCTTCGCTGAAGACCACTTCAGGAAAGCCGCAGCGCTGGGCTCGCGCCATATCGAGGGTAAAAGGTTCCACGGGCAGTTGCGTCATAGTGCTCATCGTATGGCTCCCAGCGGTGAACTTGAAGTGGGGACGAGTTTGTCGCGGGGATTGGCCCTTGTCATCGTCCCGCCCGCGAACCAAAATCGTGGTTTCGTGTCGCCTCTGAGAACTTCGCAAGGGAAATCGATCATGCCGAGTTGTGTACTCGCCTATTCTGGCGGATTGGATACGTCTGTCATCCTCGGTTGGTTGATGGACGAAGGCTACGACGTACATGCCGTGTACGTCGATCTTGGTCAGCCTTGTGAAGATCGCGAGGCGATCCTGCAAAAGGCCCACAACATCGGCGCCGCCAGCGCCCGCATCGTCGATGTTCAAGAGGAGCTTTGTCGCGACTTCGCCTTTCCCGTCATGCAGTGGCAAGCCAAGTACGAAGGGGTTTATCTGCTGGGCACCTCGATCGCGCGGCCGTTAATCTCGAAAGTCTGTCTCCAAGTGGCGCGGGAGGTTGGCGCGGATGCCTACGCTCACGGCGCGACCGGCAAGGGCAACGATCAATGCCGCTTTCAACTCGCGGCCGAAGCGCTCGACCCGGGCGTGAAGCTGATCGCCCCGTGGCGGATCGAACGCTTTCGCGACGCCTTCCCAGGTCGCAGCGACATGATTGCGTACTGTGAAGAGAAGCAGATTCCGGTCAAAGCCTCGGTGTCTAAACCCTATAGCTCCGACGAGAACTGCCTGCACATCAGCTACGAAGCGGGGCAGTTGGAGGATCTCACCGTCAACGGTGTCGAACTGGTCGAGTTTGGCATGACCGTTTCGCCGCAGGCGGCACCTGACAAGAACGAGTTGGTCACCATCGCTTTCGAGCAGGGAATTCCCACGGCCGTCAACGGTCAAAAGGTAACGGCGCTGGAAGCGGTCACGTTGCTCAACGAAATCGGTGGCCGCAACGGCGTGGGGCGGATCGATATGGTCGAGAACCGGTTCGTGGGGATGAAGAGCCGAGGCGTTTATGAAGCTCCGGGCATGACCCTGTTATACGATGCGCATCGCGTTGTCGAGCAATTGACGATGGACCGCGATTTGATGCACCTGCGAGATCGGCTCGCGCCGGAGGTGGCCGAGATGGTTTATTATGGGTTCTGGTACGCCGCCAAGTTCGACGCGCTGCTCGCCTTCATCCGCGAAGCTCAAAAGACCGTGACGGGAGAGGTGACGTTGAGCCTGTACAAAGGCAACATCGCAGTCGCCAGTCGAACTAGTCCCAACAGTTTGTACGACGAAGGCATCGCCACGATGGAAGGTGGAGGCTCTTACAACCAAACCGATGCCGAAGGCTTCCTGCGTATCCAAGGCTTGCCGTATCGAGTGCAGGGACGAGTCACCCCGCGTGCATATTGACGTCGATCGATTGTGAGTTCTGTGAACGGCGAGCCGTGTCGCCCGCGTTGTTGGTCATCTCTTTGTCATCGCTTACCACACGAGTCCATCTATGAATTGTGCATCCATGCCGTTGGTCAAACTCCTGCTTCGCGGCTCGCAGCACGTCGCGAGCTGCCTGCTCATCGCCTCGGTCGTGGGTGGAACGATGGCCGTGGGGCAGGTGATCGATCCACAGCGTGGGCAACCGGATGACGGTGGCCAGTTGGTGTGGTACGACGTGAATGACCTGGGTGTGGAAGGTCGCGTCTGGACCGATTTGGCAGCGCCCTTCGACCGGCTCCCCAAGAAGGCCCAGGGTGTAGTACGCGACGCAGTGTGGAATTTGAGTCGCAATTCCGCTGGGATGTGCGTGCGGTTCGTGTCGGATTCGCCCGAGATCCACGTGCGGTGGACGGTCACGAGTGAACGGTTGGCGATGCCCCACATGCCCGCGACGGGAGTGAGCGGCGTCGATCTTTACATGCGGGATGCCGAGCAGAAGTGGCGCTGGGTGGCATGCGGGATGCCCAAAGTGTTTCCGACGAACACGGCGCAGTTGGCCAGCGGTTTGGCGGCGGAAGATCACGAATTCCGTCTGTACTTGCCGCTATACAACAGCGTGTCGTCGGTCGCGATCGGCATCGCGAAAGATAAGCAACTCAAACTACCGCCGAAGTATCCTGCGGATCGTGTTGGTCCGCTGGTGTTCTATGGCACCTCGATCACACACGGTGCCTGTGCTACGCGCACCGGCTTGGCTCATCCCGCCATGATCGGTCGACACTTCGATCGCCCGATCGTGAATCTAGGCTTCTCCGGCAACGGAAGAATGGAACCCGAAGTCGGCGAGTTGCTGGCCGAAGTGGAGGCCGCGGTCTTCATCATCGATTGCTGCCCGAATATGAATGGCGCGGAAGTCGCCGCCCGCACGGAGCCTTTGGTGCGACAACTGCGCGAGGTTCATCCTCACACGCCGATTCTCTTGGTCGAAGATCGCCGCTATGGCGACAGTTGGTGGAATGCCGCTCGGCACAATCGCAACGAAGAGAATCATGCGGCGCTGCGTGCGGCCTACCAGCGATTGCAACAAGCCGGAGTGAGCAACTTGCATTACTTGGAAGGCGACAAATTGCTCGGCAGCGACGGCGAGGATACCGTGGACGGCTCGCATCCGAACGATTTGGGATTCTTCCGACATGCCGCCGCTTTTCAAGAGGCTTTGAGTCCACTGTTATCGCCCACGCCTTAGCCAACAGCCTGTCCGAAAAGGGGTCTG
>JBGTHH010001055.1:0-3193 GCA_041746275.1 Pirellulaceae bacterium
TCTTCACGGTCTTCTCGGCCTCCTGCATGGCGAGATTCAAATCAAACTCGCCAAAACTCAGCGTGACATTGCTCTTCAAGACGTCTTCGATGTTCTTAGGTCCGGTTGGTGGAGCGGCCGTCGCCACGGTGGTCGAGGCTGTTCCGCCGGGCGTCAATGCCAGAAGCATTTCGCCTCCGAAAGCCAAGTTGTGCGCGGCGACTCCTGGCAGTACGCCATTGAGCATCGCTTGATCGCCGTCCACACCGCTACGTGTCCGCGCGTGAAGTTCGTATACCATGTCGCGCATGCGAGCCTTCATGCGAGCCCAGTACGTGGGGGGATTGAGCGTGATGAGATACTCTTCGATCATCTCCGGAATCTGATCGGTTCGCGATCGTAGATTCGTGGCCAATGTGACGGGATCGACGGTGATATCGTTCTGAGCGCGGAGTTCGAAGTAGAACGGTTCACCAAAATGCAGCCCGAGCATGCCCGCCTTAAAGCCATTTCCCATGAACCACTCCACTTGGTCCAGCGCTCGTTGACGCGAGCCGCTAAACAGCAGCTTGCCATCGCCGTGAAAGAAGTCTCGGGCAAACAAGATCGTGGCATGTCGCTGCTCGTCGGAAGCCTGCAACAACCGGCCGAGTTCCCGTTGCATGAGCAAGGGAGTTCCGCCGGCCACATCACGGATCTCCGTTTCGAGTGGTCCCATGACGAAGACCAGTCCGCCCGCGTCGCCGGGAATAAAGTAGGCGGTCTCCCCCTTCTGAAAAACCGAGCTCAGTCCTTCGACCGCCCCGGGATTGCCCCACTTGGCCAACAGTGCATCGGGTTCCATCGGGCTGCGGAGTTGTACTACCGAGCAAGCTTTAGGGGCCTGTCCCTCGTTGGGATACAGGGCGACCGTTAAACGCTCAATGTCATCGAACGCAATTCCGGCAGCCGCTTCCCAGGCCGCGCGTGCCGCTTGAAAGTCGGGGCCAAGTGCTTTCAAAACCCGTTCGCCTTCGGGCTGAGCCAGTATCTCGGCGGGTCGCACCATCAAGAGCACGCGGGCACCGTTGGGGACGTATTTGAGCGTGATCGGGGTGCCTTGCGTAGGCGAAGCCCAAAGTAGCTGACCATCGTCGGCGACGATCTCGCCACGACCTAAGCGATCCCCCGACGCCTCGCCATTGGCCGTCCCGGGTTCACTGGACTCCTCGACCGGCACGACGGGCGACGGTGTTGGATCGACTTGGGCAATTGGATCCGGAGCTGGCGGAGTGGTACCTTTGTTGCCCGTTCGGGTAAGTACGATCACGCCGATGATCAACAGCACCGCAGTCACACCAATCGCCGACCCAAACATGATGAGGTTGTTCTTCTGTCGCGACTTAGCGCGGGCCTGGCGAGCTGCGGTTAGGGAACTGCCGCCGCTGGCCTTGGCCTTGCCAGCGGGCTTGCCCACGCTCGGCAACTCCACGGCACCGGTAGGATTGGCGATGTTGATGCCCGATCTCGAGGGGCTGGCCGGCTTGGCGATGTTGATCCCTGAACCCATGGCGGGAACGCTCACCGCCGTTGGGGCCACGGACGCGACGGGAGCGGTCCGTTTTTGTAGCAACCAAGTTTCGTAGCCTTGCCCGGTGGGCGGGGCGGGCGTCGGTTGGTAATTAGATTTGGCTTGGCCGACGAACTGCCCAAGCTGTTCGGCGACGGCGGCCGCTTGTTGATAGCGCACGGCCGGATTCTTGGCCATCATATAGGCGACCGCTTGCCCGACGTGAGGCGCAGCGCCGAAGGCATCGAGCGGTTGAATCGCCTCAGTGGCATGACGCTGCATCTTTGCCGGTAGTGTCCCGCCCGCGAATGGCGGTTGGCGGCTGATCAGTTCGTACAGCGAACAGCCCAACGCATAAATATCGGTCAAATGATCGGGCGTCTTGCCAGTTTGCAGGAACTCGGGTGCCAAATAATCGGCCCGCCCGAGCAACTCGCCTTGGCTCTCGGGTTGAGCGAAGTTCGGTGCGGCCGTGTGGACGTCCGGTTCGTAGAGCAGCTTGACATTGCCTTGCGGCGTCAACCACATATTGGCGGGACGCGTATCCCCGTGGGGACGGCCAAGCTGATGCAGGTGAGCCAGTCCTAGGGCGGTCAATTGCGCGAGCCGGCAAGCTTCATCGGCAGGGAACGGCCCCGACGCTTGAAGACGCTCGGCCAACGTCTGGCCGCGCAAATCCTCGACAACCAGAAATTTGTACGATCGCAAATCGACCGCTTCGTAAAAACGGACCAACTGCGGGTGGACCGTGACTGGCAACGAACTCGCGATGTAGGTCCAAAGTTGCGCGTTTTGTGCCGCGGCACCCGCTAGAAACTTGAGCATCACGGGGTGATTCGTGCCGGCATGCACCGCGCGAAACCAACCCGCCAACCGTCCCGTCTCCAACCGATCGTAGATCTTATATTCGCCGTAAACAAACGGGCCCGGTCGTCCTGCCAGCAGAATCGTGGCTTGATAGCGACTGAGGACATTTTGTGAGACCAGCCACTGGGCTAGCACATTCGGGTCCGCCGTCGCTCCCTGTGAGCTTCCATAACTGGTCGCTAGCGGCTGGCACTGCTCGCGTGTCAGCAGTTTGCTTTCCAAGACCAGCTTCCAGAAATCGGGAATGGTAAGCGACATGTTAGGGCGGTCTCGCAACACGGGTCCAGAGGCGGCACGGTGGGCGCTTGAGGGCACTGGATTCACCGACCACAAAGTGGCAGTCAATTCGGCACCGATACGCATTCACTGGTTACTACTCTACCGCGCCTGAGCCTGATCCTGCAAAGGCCGGACGACAAGTTGAAGTGCGGAGGCGTTGACGCATTTGTGTGAACCCAGTGTGCTTTTCACGCCCGGTGAACGAGTTTGGCAGGCAAGAATTGCCGACCGCGATTCCCGGTGACTACCATTCTGTCGTGGGGTGTGACCATGCGAGGTTGAGTTGCCGAACTGGTTTGCCATCCCAAGTTTTTGGATCAAGGCAGGCAAACACTGACGGTTAGTTCGACATTTCCAATTCCATCCATCAGAGTAACCAGATTGTTCTATTTGTGCCGAGTGTATGGATATCTCGACTTGAAACGATCTTTCCGCCACGACTTCTTATGAGTATTCCAATGGTAACTCGGCTTGTGCTAGCTGTAACGGTCGTAACGATCTGTTTACTACCGGTCGCCG
>JBGTHH010001056.1:0-4801 GCA_041746275.1 Pirellulaceae bacterium
GCCGTGATCGCCGTCAAGCAGACAACGATGATCAACGCGAGCATCACCGCGTACTCAACTGCTGTTGGGCCATCTTCCGATTTGAGGAACCGTTGCACTTTTTGTCCGAAATTCTTCATGTTCATCTCTCCCAAAATTGCCGCTGTCCGCGGTTAAACGAACCGGGGACCGAAAACCCCTACGAACAAAGATACGTTTTAATTCTCGACCCGATGGACGGAAGCCAAAAAATTGCCATCGTGTCTCACCCGCCGCAACCGCCAACTGTTGCTTCCACTTGGAAACCTAGGTCATGACTGGGTTAAGTCAAATAACGGATGAAAGATAATCTTGCTCTGCGCCGTTGAATCGCAATTGACCTGGGACCGACATGTTGACGAGCCAGAAAGCGAAGAGCCAAAGAACGAGGCGAACGGCACCGCGACAAGCCTTGCTCACGCCGCATGGGCAACCGAGTCCGCACACGGTTCGCTGAAAAATACGTCCGTTGGGCTTCTCAGGGCGCTACAGTATTCACGAAGTCGGAACGTTTAACATTTCTCAGGAGACGCAAAATGATGGTTCGCACGAGTTGGGTCATGGGTTTAGTTTTGGCAGCGACGATGACCGCGCAGGCCGCCGAGAAGGACATTGTGGACACCGCGGTTGGGGCCGGCAGCTTCAACACCTTGGTGGCCGCAGTCAAGGCAGGCGGGTTGGTCGAAACCTTGAAGGGCAAGGGTCCCTTCACCGTGTTCGCACCGACGGACGAGGCGTTTGCCAAGCTTCCCGCCGGGACACTGGAATCACTCTTGAAACCAGAGAACAAAGATAAACTGGTGGCGATCCTCACTTATCATGTCGTGCCCGGGAAGGTCCTGGCCGCCGATGTGGTGAAGCTGAAGGAAGCCACGACCGTTCAAGGACAGAAGGTGGCGATCAAGGTGAGCGGCGATAAGGTCAGCGTGGATAACGCTCACGTCGTTAAGACCGACATCGTCTGTGGTAACGGAGTGATTCACGTCATCGATGCCGTGATCCTGCCGAAGAGTTAAGCACGGTGACAATCTCGGGTTCGTTTCGTGTCGTCAACCAGCCAAGCCCGCGTGCTTGGCTGGTGGTGTTTCTTGAGTAAACTCACTTCTTCTTCCGCTTATTCACTTGCTCTTGGCGATCAAAGTACGACTTGAATTCCCAACGTTCTTTCCACGCTTCGAGGTAAGGTCGATAAGCCGCCGCCTCATACCAGAAAATAGACGGTGGATCGGGTGGCGTCACGACTCCCTCGGGATAGTCATTTCCGGCAAAGCTGGCCTCGACGCTCGTATTCCAAGCCAACAATTCCGCTCGCAGACGCTGGAAGATTTCGGGTTGGGACTCGCTCAGATCGCGTGTCTCATGCGCGTCGGCTTGCAGGTCATATAACGCAAACTCACCCTGAGTCAGGTCGTTGGTTAACAGTTTATAGCGATTGTCGATCCAAGCGGCCTTGGTGCCAAAGCGGAAGGGAATCGCTTGCCTCCGAGTTTCCATCTCCGACGTGAGCAACGGCTTAAGGCTGAGACCATCAATGGGTCTGAGCAGCACGTCGTCGGGCAAGTCGAGAATGTCGGCGACCGTCGGGAAGAGGTCCATCGTACACGCCGGATAATGCGTGATCCGCGGTGTCTGAACGACGGCGGGCCACTCGATGATGCCCGGCACGCGCAGGCCTCCCTCGAAGACCGTGCCCTTATTGCCGCGCAGCCCACCGACGGTCTCGGGTTGGATCCCTGGCAGACCCCCGTTGTCGCTGCAAAACACCAGCAACGTGTTGTCCGCGATCCCCGCGTCGCGCAAACCCTGTCGCAACGTGCCTACACTGCGATCCATGGCGACCAACTCGCCGTAGTGGTTCGCCGAAGCGGAATTAAGCTGATTGAATGCCGCTTGGTCTTCCGGCAACGCGCGGAAGGGACTGTGAGGCGTGCCGTACCAAATCACGGCAAATATCGGCTTGTCGCCCGCGCGATGTCGTTGGATGAACTGGAGCGCCTCGGCGACGGCGATCTCCGACGAGTCTCCCTCGAACTGTTCGATCTCGCCCATCCGCGACATCAACGGATCGACATCGAAGAAGTTCGTCACCGACACCCATTCGTCGAAACCAAATACTCCAGGCCCGCGCGGATCATCCCGCAAGATCGGCGCGCCGGGACCCTTGAAGCCATTCAGATGCCACTTGCCGAAGTGGCCCGTGACATAGCCCGCTTGCTTTAACGCCGTGGCAATCGTTCTCTCCTGCAACCGCAGGGCGTAACCGTGAGTCAACGTGCCGGTCCGATCGTTCGAGCGTCCCGTCAATACGCTGGCGCGCGTCGGCGAACAGACGGGACAGCCCGCATAGAATCGCTCGAACCGCAAACCGTTGGCCGCCATGGCATCCAAGTTCGGCGTCTTCAACACGGGATGTTGACGATATCCCGTTTGTCCCCAGCCCATATCATCCGCCATGACGAAGATGATGTGGGGCCGCTCGGCCGACAAGACCCTTTTGGTCTCCAGAGCCGACCAACCCAGCACTCCGAGACTCGCCAGCAATAACAAACCAGGTTTCAACGGGGACGTGCTCATGCATCTTGCTCCTTAGCGTCGGTCGGCTCGAAGGTGGGAAAACGCAATCCACATCTTACCGAGCAGGGACGCTGTCCACACGCTGGTCATCTCGGAGCCAGCACAAATGCCGATGTCGGCCTCGGTGGCAACGGCTGGAACGGCGAGACCTCGGCGACGCGTTCAGACCGTAGCGTTGGCCAACGCCGGGAGAAGTGTCTCACAGGCCGCGGTTACGTCCCAGGCGAATCGCGGTGCAGTCACGACGGACAGGAACCGACCACCGTTCTCATACCACACATGTCCGCTGAAGCGACACCAGTTCAAATCCATCAGCAACTCGACGTCGCCGCACGGATCGCTGGAGAAACTCGCGATGACGCGACGGTGGGAGATAGGCTGTTGGTAGTAGAAGTCGAGCCCATGATTCGTTAGATGTTTGCCCAACACGACGATCGGTGTCCCACAGGTCACACCACGCCCGTCCACCGGTTGGAGTTTGACTGGATAGGGAAACGGGTGTCGCTTCTCGCGCCGCCGCTCTTCATGCATCCGCTGCGGCACCACGCCCCGCAAGGCGAATTGCACGCAACGCTGAATTTGATCGACGACTTCGGCACGGCGCGCAGGTTCAGGCATTGTCTGACCCAAGGGAGATTCCTTATGGCGATCGAGTGTCGGTGATTGCGGAGCGAATTGCTTGATGCTGGGTAGCGGACGAGACCCTTGACGTGGACACGCTCATGCCACGGCTCGCCCTGCCAGCCACGAAGTGTCATCTGTGATATACGTCAGGAAAGAGGTCGAGTCAAATCGAAGTTAGTATCATGCGGCTATTGATCTGACATCATCTGGCATGTTTTCTGTCCCGTTAGGGACATGTGACAATAGCCCACCGATTCATCGGTGGGATGACGAATCCCCCTGACCTATTACCAACCAGTCCCGCAGGGACGAAAGACAAGGAGTCGCCATGCACTCGTTCGTTAGTTGTCTCATGCATGTCGTTTTCAGTACCAAGGGACGTCGGCCCTTCATTACGCGTGATCTCCAGGAACGCTTATGGCCATATCTCGGTGGTATTGCACGTGAAAACAAAATGACGGCTTTGAAGGTTGGCGGCATCGCGGACCACGTCCACATTTTGTTGTCACTACCGTCATCCGTCGCCATCGCGAAGGCTGTGCAACTCGTCAAGGGCAATTCGTCGAAGTGGATACACGAGACCTTCCCGCAACATGCCGCATTCCAGTGGCAGGAAGGATACGGTGCCTTCAGCATTGGAGTATCCGGCATCGACGACACCGTTGCTTACATCGAAAGGCAAGTCGAACACCATCGAACGAAGACGTTCAAGGAAGAGTTCGAAGCAATCCTCAAAAGGCACGCGATGAAATACAAGGATTGGATGCTCGATTGAGATGGGCTATTCGTCCCCGCGAAACATCTTTCGCCCCTGCGGGGCTTGGGGATGATGTGGCCCATTAAACCCACCGATGAATCGGTGGGCTAAGATCGGATGTCCCTGCGGGACAAGGAAGATCGGGTGTCCCTGCGGGACAAGGAACAAAACGAGTTCAAGCCATGAGAGCCCGAGAGTGGAATCCTCGGCAAGCCAACCAACCACCATTGCGCTCGATCTTCGTGGCCGCGAGAAATATTCCACGATGGCCCACCGTGTCAACGATGGTACCCAGTTTGAAATGAGTGACGCGACACACGTCGCTTCAGTCCCGTTAGGGACACATGACAATAGCCCACCGATTCATCGGTGGGACGGACACGGCACAGGCGGTGCCAGTCCCGCTAGGGACGAAAGACATCCCCACCGAAACGCGGCAATCGGTGATCTCCCAACAAGTCATCTCCGCGAAACTTCTTTCGCCCCTACGGGGCTTAGCGCCGACGGTCCTCACATCGTGCGAGGTGGTTAAAGCGTGGGCGTGGCGAGACGTGCGGCGGCGGGCTGAAGCCTCGGATGTTGCGGCAAATATCTTCGGCACTGTTCCACCAATCGACCAGCCTCGGCCAGTTGTCCGCGATCGACAAGCGACTCGACGGCGCTAGCAAGGGCCTGGGCTTGATACTCCGTCAGAACGGACGTCTGGCAGAATCGCGACTTCGCTTCCTCAATCACTTGCCAGGCTTCGTCGTAATGTCGCGATTGCAACAGGGAAGCGACCCATTGGCCGTGGATCGCATATCGACCGAGATCAAACAACGCGACATC
>JBGTHH010001057.1:0-4869 GCA_041746275.1 Pirellulaceae bacterium
TATGAACACAATCAGTGGTTTGTCGCACGCTGACACAGTTCACGAAACGTGAAGTTCACCGGCAGTACTTCAAAGCCTTTCAAACCGCCGCACAACAGGCTCCATCCTCATTTCGTCAGCACACTTTATGCAACTGCAGGGTCTTCGTTGCTGACCGCACGGAAATCGTAGTCATATCCTTTGCCTTCAGCCTTGGGACGCATCCACTGAATGCAATAAAGACGTTCCTGAAAAATATCGTCCGGTCGTGGCTTGAAGTCGTGTTTCTCCCACATTCTCAGGCGGTTGCTAACGGTACCGTCTGGATTGACGTGGTCGCCTCGCAACGTCGACAGTTTGGTCTTGTATGTCACGCCTTCAATCTGATGCGTCAAGTATCCTTCGCCATACTTGCCATCCCGTCCAATTGTTCCGGATTCAGCAGCTGCCATCTCTGCTGCATGAACGTCTGAGCGGATTTCAATTCTGTATCGCTTCGTCGAAATTTCTGGCACTAACTCGGCTATGACGTTGCGACTTGTGCTTAGGACGCGCGTGGGCAAGAGAGGCACGACCCACTCGGTCTGAGGGCACCGAACCTCCACGCAATAGAGAAAGACTTTTGTGAACCAGCCATTCCCGTCAGTTTCCACCCCGAGTTTGTTAATCGCCTTCTGCACCCGATACCGAAGCGTCTGCTGTTCCTGCGCCATTAATTCGCGGCTAGATGCCGATCCGCCGACAATATGCAACGCGCCCCACGTAAGCATGCAAGCGATAGGGTTCAAGTCCGAGGCGTAAACATCGCATCCAAGCCTCGCGGCCTCGAAGGGGATTTGGCCGGAACCGCAGAACGTGTCGGCGACCTGCGGACGATGGCCGTAACGCATGATGCCAAGTTGCTCGACCAACTCTGGAAAGGTTTCAGCGCTCGTGTTCAAGTGAGCGTTGACCGCGTCCCAGATGTGTTCATGCACGGTTTCCATGACTTCTTCCGGACGCCGCGCCGCGTTCACTCGCTCGCGATAAGAAGTCTTGGGGAGCATCTGCGTTTCCAACCGACGCCGTTCCAATTCGGAAATGTCATCGCGCCACCTGACCTTCACGCCGTCGTAGTCCGCGTTCGACCAATCGACGGGCGCGGACACCGGCAAGCCCTTGGTAGGCGTAACGAATGGGATTTGATGAAGTGTCTGCTCTGTCGTTTTTTCTCTCGACTTCTTGTTCCCTCTCCCCGGTACTCCGGGGAGAAGGTTAGCGTGAGGGGCCACGTTTGCTGGCAGACTCAGCCCCTCACCCCGACCCTCTCCCCACGGAGTACCGTGGGGAGAGGGAGGTGAATTCTTGATTGAGTGGCCTACATTAGGCGTCACTGTGAAGTAATCTTCGATGCAAGGAATCGACAGTGCGGCCAAGATTTCCTTTGGCTTCGGCCGGCGCTTCCAGCGGACAACGAACGACTCGTCATCCATCGCCATCAGCTTCTCAATGATCTCAAGGTCGCGTGCGGGATTAGATGTTGCCGGAAGATGGCAGCCAAGGATGCACGCCTTGTTGAGAATCAGCGGCTTGCGCCCCTTCCAATAGCTGCCCAGCGCGGTCAGCGTCTTTCCACTCCCCGCCATCTGCTCCTTGAATGCCTCGGCCGACAGTTTCTGCACGGGCAGCAACCGCTCGATCAGCGCCGGGGCATCCTTCAGTGAAAACGGGGTCACGGCGGCGCTCATTCGGCATCCTTGAATAGCGGCAGGGAGAATTGGTGTCGTTCCGTCGGGCGTCGGCGCTTGCGCTCAGGAGGCGGCTTTTCGCCATCGGACAGCGCATGGAATAACGCGCGCCGCCAACCACGCTGCGTGTCATCGGGCATTCCCGACTCGGCGACCGTCATGGCGAACAACCACCAGCGTTCCTCGGGACGTAGTGCCGCCCACTTGCTGCAAATCACCGGGATCTGTTCGTCGTTGGCCGTCTCCGCCGCCCAGGCCAAAACACACAATTCTTTGCCGAGCAACCGATCCACCAGATTCGTGCCCGTGTGCCAGCGCCCGGTGAGTACCTTAGCCACTTTGAGCCGATCGTTAAACTCACGTCGCGCAATGTCGGCGATTCCGGACCAGACCGGCCGCTTGAGCGCCACTCGCTCTTCGTCGCGCGGGATGCCTCCTTCCTGACCGCGATAGCCATAGTCCTCGACAATCACCACCGACTGGTCGCGCGAGGCCGGAATCTCGACGCGGAACAGATGTGCCCCGAAATGCGTCGGCGCGCCGAAGTCGACAGTCTTGGGCTGGCCGCTCACTGTTCGACATCTCCCTGCTGCAACTCGATCCCCAGCTTGCTGGCGAAGTCCTTGAGATCGTGGCCCGAGACGAAATGCCCTTTGCGGAAAGTCATCGTGATCGGCGTATTGGGCGACGGAAATTTTTCGAGCACGATGTTCAGCAGCGACTCGATGAAAGGCGCATCCAAGGGAATCTCGCCCACGCTGACACCAATCGCCTTGTTGCCCTGACCGATGTTGAGCACGACACCCTCGAACGTCACGGACTTCTCGGCGGCTTGCTTCAGTCCCTCGAACGTCTTGATTCGCGAATCGAGTTTGCGGCCCGTGCGCGAGACGAGCTTGCCGGGCTTGATCTCGTCGATCTGCACGCCCTTCTTGCCCTTGGCGGGATAGCGGAAGTCCTTCTTCGCTTCGAGCCCTTCGGCCTCGGCAAAGGCTCGCATCAACACATCGCTGTCGCCAATGGTGATCGGACCTTCGTAAGGCGTGCCGTCGCGCGGTTCGCTGCCATCCAGCGTGTAACGAATGCTGCCCTTGGGAGCGACGAACAGTTCGACGCTCCGGTGGCCGCCATTGTCGGACAGCTTGTTACGCAGAACGAGTTTATTGGACCAAGACACTGGATCTCCGGTTTCGTATTGCCCTGACGGATCGGCGACCAGCAAATTCAGCCGCAGTGCCGAAGTGGTGTACGATGGGTCCTTGAGCTGCGGGCTGGCATCCGAAACCGGAGCATCCTCCGCATAATGAATCCGCGGCGCGGGGCCAGCGTTCTGCGCGTTGATCTTGAGTCGTACTTGGCCCGCATCGTCTGGTTCCGACTCGGCGATGACCTGCGCCGACGTCCGCTTCTTCTGGGGCTTCTTCGTAACATAGCCGTTGCCCAAATCCTCCCACAACCCGCGATTGCAGGCGATCGACTTGAGCGTGTCGAGCCCCTTGGGTGGCAACCAGTACATGCCGGCTTGCTCGGCGTACCGATCGTCGACATCGGACCACCGGGCTTCGTCCTGGTTTTCAGGCCAGAGCAAATCCTGAGCTTTGTCGCGAATGGCGTCGAACTCTTTTTCGACGTCCAGGTACAACTTCAGCGGATTCGAGGTCAGCGTCTTCTCGATCTGCTCTTCGCCGTTGAATTCCTTCGTCGCGTCACGCGTCATGTCCAACGTTTTGCTGGCGAGCTGCGGCGTCTTACCCGCGCGCTGGATCGGGAACAGCACCTTGTCGAACAAATTGAGAATGGTCGAGTTAAAATCCTGCGCGTAGGTTTGCTGCTTGCGCTCCAGGTCGTCGCGCTGAGGGTGTCCCTTGGCGATGCGGCCGTCCGCCTTCTGTGCCGCGAAGTGCTGACGAGCCGCTTTCTCGACGCTTCCCATCGCGGTCTTGTCGCCGGTGAGCACACACAGATTGTTCTTCTGGCTCAGACCGTCAAAGAACTTCTGCACCTCTTCGGGCGGACTCTTCGAGTCCGGACTGACGATCAAGAGCACGCGCCCCCTGCGGACCCGATCCGCGACGTCGTCCAACGTGGGCAACGGCAGCACGTCTTCGTAGCATGTCTTGCGCGACGCCTTGAACATCTCTTTGAGCCGATGCCGAACAAGATCGTCCACCTGATTCTACGGCGCGTCGTGGGCCAGACTCTGTAACAGCTTGGTGAGGTTCTCTTGGCGATCGAAGTAGTAGCGGCCTTCGTTGTGATGCAGATACCACGCAACCTTCTCCAACTCCTCGAACGCAGCCAGAAAATCCGATGGCTCTCGCAGCGGCGTGGTGAGGCACTCGACCATCTCCTCGGCCGTGAGACCTTTCACCGCGTTGACTGCGGTGGACAAGCTGGCAGTCAGCAGCAACGAACCCAACTGTGTCGCCGCTTCCTTGCCGGTCTGCAAGTCGATGATTTGGGCGTGAGCCGATTGTTGTGAATCCCAGAGATCCTTGGCGATGACATCGCGCATGCCGGAGATTTCGGTGAGCTTGTCACGCACATCCGGAATAGAAAGGTCAAAATGCTGCGGGCCGATCAGGGGCTTTCGGTCCACCGGTCCAAAACGTCCTGAACTGTTCTCCCTTGTCGAGTTGATTCGCGATCTCACCCCAAAAGAAGTGATCCGGGTTGTTCCGGCCATTGAACGCGGCGGTGCGGGCACCTTGGAAGGCCGAAGCATGCGGCATTCCCGCGCAATACGTTCTCCGGAGTTCGGCATGCCGAGCGAGTAATCCGAAACCGACCAGCAAATGCGTCTTGCCGCCGCCCATCGCCTGTTTCAAATGAAACACCGCTTGGGACGAAGCACCCGCAAGCCGCGCGATGCCCTCGGTGATCAGATCTTGCATGCCCTGAGTGATGAAGGTCTTCTCAAAGAACGCCGTACCGTCGCCCTCGGCCGTAATGAGTTCATCGAGCTGCTCGATCTGATCGCTCAGCTTGATCGACAGCGAGTTTGGCTGAAGTTGGCAGGAATCACGGACGGTCTTCATTTAAGATTGCTCCAAACTTCTCTTTGACATTCCGTGCTTCGCCCTTTGGCGATACCCCACTCTGCAGGCGTTCTGATTGTCGGAACCAACCTTAACAGACTTCGTTCCGATAGGAAATCAGCCGG
>JBGTHH010001058.1:0-1845 GCA_041746275.1 Pirellulaceae bacterium
CCGGTCGGCGATTGGGGTGGGATCGTGGTCATGGGGTTTGTCGAATCGTTGCGTACTCCTGGCCACTACTTGGCCATGTTCCATGACGATGGGCGATTCATTTCGAGCGAGAACAAGCAGCAAAAGCCAGTCGAGTTTCGCTTGTACAAGACGTTCTCGCGGGACGGCGGGCTGAACTGGTCCGTTCCCGAAGTGGTCCAACAAGACACCGCCGTTCATCTGTGCGAACCAGGAGTCATTCGATCACCCGATGGCCGGCAGATGGCGGTGTTGCTGCGCGAGAATAGTCGGCGTCGCAATTCGCATGTCATCTTTTCGGACGACGAGGGCGTTACGTGGACCGCGCCGCGAGAGTTGCCCGCCGCACTGACGGGTGATCGGCACACTGGTCGTTACGCTCCGGACGGCCGTCTGTTCATTTCATTTCGCGATACGACGCGCACGAGCCCAACGAAAGGCGATTGGGTCGCCTGGGTCGGAAGTTATGACGACATTGTGGCGGGGCGCGAGGGACAGTATCGGGTGCGATTGATGGACAATCATAAGGGGGCGGATTGTGCCTATCCCGCCGTGGAGTTGTTGCCCGACGGTACGATCGTCACGACCACCTACGGACACTGGGTGCCCGACGAGTCGCCTTTCATCGTCAGTGTCCGACTCCGGCTGGAAGAATTGGATCAGTTGGCTCGTCAAGCCTCGCAAGAATAGTTCATGTGATCAAAGTCCCGCACGACATGAAGGTACCTATATATGAAACGCTCGCTCGCATTTGTCGCAGTTCTCTTGTTGAACACGACCGCCGTGTTGTACGCCGTCGAGGGCGACGAAGCGATCGATATTGGTTCTCGACGCGAGCTGTTTGTGGACGACCACCTGATCGAGACACTGCGCGACGCGCGGCGGCAGTTGCATCATCCGACGCCGCGGGAAATTGCCATCGTGCATGATGCGCCGTGGGAAGGGGCGGGAAGTGGCTATCACTCGGTCATTCGCGACGGAGATCTTTATCGACTGTACTATCGCGGATCGGCCTTGGGCGTTGATAACGGTCGACTGAAACTAGGAAGTGAGGTGTACTGCTATGCCGAGAGTCGCGATGGCATTACGTTCACCAAGCCGATGCTAGGACTACATGAGTTTAGCGGTTCGAAGCAGAACAACATCATCTGGACGGGAGTCGGCGCGCACAACTTCGCGCCGTTTCTCGACACGCGAATCGATTGCCCGCCGAAGTCCCGCTACAAAGCCTTGGGCGGATTGGCGAACGAGGGCGGTCTGTTCGCGTTCCATTCGGCCGATGGACTGCAGTGGTCGCTGATGCGTGACGAGCCCGTGGTCACCGAAGGCGCGTTCGATTCGCAGAACTTGGCGTTTTGGGACGCGCGAGCCGGGATCTACAGAGCCTACTTTCGCACGTTCACCGAGGGCATCACGACCGGGAAGGTGTGGCAGCCAGCGGGCTATCGAGCCATTCGCACCGCGACTTCGCGCGACTTCCTCAAGTGGGAGCAGGAAGCCGATCTCACGTACAAGGATTCGCCAGCCGAGCACCTCTATACCAATCAGATCGCTCCTTACGATCGCGCCCCGCACATCCTGATTGGCTTCCCGACTCGTTACATCGAACGAGGTTGGTCGGCCGCGATGCGCGCCTTGCCGGAATTGGAGCATCGCGAGCAACGTGCGGCGGCACATCTGCGTTATCCCTGCAGTTGCATAAAGTGTGCTGACGAAATGAGGATGGAGCCTGTTGTGCGGCGGTTTGAAAGGCTTTGAAGTACTGCCGGTGAACTTCACGTTTCGTGAACTGTGTCAGCGTGCGACAAACCACTGATTGTGTTCATA
>JBGTHH010001059.1:0-2494 GCA_041746275.1 Pirellulaceae bacterium
TCCGCTACGACTGCATTGGAACATGGGAGCCCACTTTCGCCAGAATCATCCCGAGCTCTGGAAGGCGGTCGATCAACCGTGGGAAGTGACCGACGAGGGCATTCATCACTTCCCCGAGCAGTTGATGCCGTACGAAGCCGACGAGCACGCTGTGACGTTGGGGATCAGTTGCGAGGCTTGTCATCTGGGTTGTAAGGCACACACCGAACAGCCTTCGATCCTGCCCGACTTCCATCCGCATAGTCCGCTATTGTTGGTGCAAAGCACACGTCCCGAGCTCGAAGCGGGACGCACACATCAGAACGTCAACTGGGCCTGTGCTCGTTGTCACGTGGGAGAACGGCCGCGATTCGCCGCGGGCATGTCGACCTGGAACTCGGTGGAGTATTCCGACGCCATGCTCGGCAGTTGCTACTCGCAACTCAAGTGCATCGACTGCCACTCGCCCCATGCAGCGACGGGGCGCACGTGGCGTCGGTCGCCTGAAGAAGATGACGCAAGTTGTGTCCGCTGTCACACCCAGTACGCATCGGCGGCGGAGATCGCGCGGCACACGCACCATGAAGCGGGAAGCGACGGATCGCGATGCATGAATTGCCACATGCCCCAGATCAACGAAGGGATCAGTGCCGTCGTGCGCACTCATACGATCTTTTCGCCGACCAATGCGGCGATGATCGAGGCCAATCATCCCAACGCCTGCAACTTGTGCCATACCGATCGTCCCATCGACTGGACGCTACAGTATCTCGAACAGTGGTACGGCGCGACCTATTCGGCCGAGAAGCTTGCCGCAGCCTATCCGGATCGCCAACGCTCGATGGCCGCTTTGTGGATGGAAAGCGATTACGAACCAGTGCGTTTGGTTGGAGCCAGTGCCGCGTGTCGAGTGGGCGATCGTTCCCTCCTGCCCGAGTTGTGCGAGATGCTCGACGATCCCTTCCTAATCAACCGCCAATTCACGCTGATGGGACTGGAAAGTTTGGTGCCGATTCGCCTCGACGAGCACGGGTATCGGTTCTACATGACTCCGGAGGAGCGTGCCGAACCGCTCCAGCGGATACGCCAGACGGTGTTGCCAAATCCGCCGTAACCCCGATCATCGCAGTTGTTGTTGTTGTTGTCCGGAACAAGCTTGCGCAGTTCCGGCAACGATGGCATACTTCACGGCAACAATTCTGTGGAGGAATGCAGACGAATCCACAGCTCCGTGGAAATTGTATCGCTTACCGACTCGACCGAGCCATCTAGCCGCAGAACATTAACCAACCCCGGATGTTGGCTACGCGCCGTCGCCGCGAAATTTGCCGGGATCGATCCGCTGGAACAAGGCATGCCCAGTCGCTCTAATTCCGCAGTCGAATAGGTCAATGTCATCAAGGTACAACCGTTGATGGTGTCTAATCCCGAGCTAAGTTGATTTGGTCCTGGGGAATGAGCTGCCGTGAGACTGGCACCCACGAATCCCAAGGCCCACGTCCCACGCGGGTCAATTGGATCAATTCCAGCCCGGAGTTCATCGATGGCCACCATGTTCGACAGGCCGTTGGGAAACCTCTGGAAGCCAAAGGCGACGTTGACACCCGCCACGCCGCTGCCCCATACCTGCGTGTTGGTGTTGATCAGATCATTCGTATCCGAACTGAACCCCTGGGGACAATTCGGAAAGAACGTAAAGCACGGCGGGTTGACTCCCACATTGAGCCCGTAGTTTCCTCGAGCATACGCATGACCTGATACCCCCGCCAGCAACGCACGTTCGTAGTACGCATCGTTCTGACCATCGGACGGACACTTCATCACGGACAGGTTCGTCGTACGGGCAACTCGCTGAGACGGATCATCGATGGGAATATCGAAGTTGAAAGAGTCGTGGAGCGAGTTTTGTTCCAAATAGGGCAGAAGCAGCATGACCCAGTTGGCATGAAGTCGATCGGGTTCGGTGCCGGGCGAAATCCCCAACGCCACTCGATCGATGGTGCCGATCGGCAGCAGTCCTCCGCCCAACGGTTCGCCGCGTCCCTTCCAAAACATCGCCGGCGGCAAGACGCGGTGCGTATCGTGGTAGTGATGGAGGGCGATGCCGAGCTGCTTCAAGTTATTTTGGCAGTGCATCCGTCGGGCCGACTCACGGACCTGCTGTACCGCCGGTAACAACAACCCAATCAGCACACCAATGATCGAGATGACGATCAGCAACTCGATGAGCGTCATACCGCGTTGAGACTGCCTAGTCATGTTCAGTCCCCATTGCTATTGACGGAATCACTCCGCAGAACGCCAGCGGTATCCGACAATTGGCTGATAATCTTTCCCGCTGGATCAATAATAACGCTTCCAGCCCACGTGGAGCAAACTAAATTCCACTTGCGCGTTTCAATTGCACGATACTGACATGCGAGAATCTGACGCTGCATCAGACTCGGATGTTCGGCGGTGGTACCGTCATAGACAAGATGGACAATCGCATCCACCGTCGTGTTGCGGCGATACT
>JBGTHH010001060.1:0-2421 GCA_041746275.1 Pirellulaceae bacterium
TAGATAACCGAGAGCGCTCGTCATAGCCATGTCGGCAAGTGGAATCCTAGCGGCGGACCGGCGTGAAGCCAGGGTGACTTCGCCAGGTGCGTTGACTCTAACGATTCCGCCGGAAGCCCGTCACGGAGGCCGGTCTTTCGATCCACCTACTTACTCGCTATGGTGATCGGTGACATTGTGATCGAAGTGCTCGCGACAATCCAGCTTCTCGTTGAGCGTACCTTCAGCAACCGTTTCCCCGATTCGGAGCCGACACATGGATTTGGCTTTGGCCTATCAGACTGCCGTGATCATGGGAGGTGCCAAGGGCATCGGTCGAGCCATCGGCGAGGCCTTTGCCGAAGAGCGAGCTACGGTCGTATTGGCGGATGTCGATCCCCACGTCGGTCAAACCGCCGCGGAGCTTTCGGCGAAACATGATGCGAATGTGAGTGGTCATGAAGTCGATGTCACGGATTATCTGGCCGTGCAGAAGTTGGCGGCCAAGGTGCTCGTCGACACCGGAGGCTGCAATCATTTGGTCTACGCGGCGGGAGTTGGCTCGGGGAAGTATGGCTTTCCGTTTTGGAACCTCGAACCGGACGACTGGGATTTTGTCCTACGTGTGAATCTGGTTGGAGCCGTGAACACAGCGCACGCCTTCACCCCGCAGATGGTTGCTCAGCGACAAGGGAGCGTGTTGTTTGTCTCCTCGATCGCTGGACAAATTGGCTCGCAGACCGACCCGCCCTACAGCGCCGCCAAGGCCGGGTTGATCAACTTTGCCCAGTGCGCGGCCAAGGATCTGGCCGAGTACGAAATTCGAGTGAACACGATTTGCCCAGGGATGGTGAAGACGTCGGTTAACCGTTCCGTCTGGCAAGCCTGGTTTAGTCAACAGCCCGAGGATCAGCGGCAACCTTACGAGGAGTGGGCCAACGAGAAAGTCGCGCGCGTGGTTCCCTTAGGTCGTTGGCAGACCTGTGAAGACATGGCGAATCTCGCCGTGTTCCTCGCTTCGTTCCGCGCCAATAACATCACGGGTCAAACACTGAATGTGGATGGCGGCCAAGTGATGCACTAAGAGCCTGTCCGAAAAGGGGTCTGACCCTCTCCGGCGAGGCCAAAAATCTAATGAAATCGATTCGCCTCCAAAGGGTCTGTCCCCTTTTCGGACAGGGTTTAATCGGCGAATCGCGGCAGCTACGAGGCATCACGTCCGAACATGACATACCCCACTGCCGAAACGGTGAGCGACAAGAGAATGGTTATCCCGACAATACCAATCAAACCTTCCACGACACTTCTCCAGTATTGGTCCACGAAGTCCACGAGTCCTGGCCATGATAGTAAGGGAAGCACGCGATGAGTAGATGGGTTATCGCGTGGGCTCTGCTGAGTTGTACTGGCCTGCTGGGTTGTGATGCGCGATCCACGACGCCAGTATCCGCCGTGGCGAATTACCCGCAGCGCACGGTCACGATCGTCTGTCCCTGGGCTCCGGGAGGAGGCACCGATCGTGTCGCGCGGCACTGGGCCGAAGCCTTGCAGAAGGAATTTGGGCAGCCGTTCGTGGTTGTTAATCGCACGGGCGGCGCGGGAGCGGTCGGACACTTTGCGGGGGCCTCCGCCAAACCCGACGGACACACGATCGCCATGATCACCTTCGAGTTGTCGACGATGCACCGCATGGGGATCTCGCGGCTGACCTACGAGGATTACGAGTGCCTGTTGCAAGTCAACGCCGATCCCGCAGCGATCATCGTCCGAGCTGAATCGCCATGGCAAACGCTCGGCGATCTGCACGACGAAATCCGAAGTCGGCCCGGTGAATTGCGGATGTCCGGTACGGCGACCGGAGGTGCCTGGGATTTGGCGCGGGCCGGACTGCTTCAAGCTGCGGGACTGCCGATCGACTCGGTGGTCTGGGTGCCCCATCCCGGCGCGGCACCCTCGTTGCTGGAATTGATGGGTGGCCACTTGGATGCCGTCTGCTGCAGCGTGCCGGAAGCGGCCTCACAACTCAAGAGCGGGCAGGTGCGCGTCTTGGCGGTGTTGGCTGCCGATCGGATGGAAGATTATCCCGATCTGCCGACCGCTCGCGAACAAGGAGTGGACTGGGTCGCGGTGGGGTGGCGCGGCTTGGCGTTGCCTAAAGGCACGCCTCCCGAACTGGTCCAACTTTTGGCGGAACGATGTCAGCGCATCGGCGACTCGGCGGCCTATCGCGAATTCATGCAGCAGAACGGCTATGGCATCACGATCCGTGCGACGAATGACTTCACGGACTTCTTACACGCGCAGGATCAACAGTGGAAATCGGTGGTCGAGGCAGCTGGCTATGATCGCGGACTGACGGGAAACAATGATCCCGGACCCCATGCCTTGCCCTGGGCCTTGGCATTCGGCCTGCTGGTGCTGGTGAGTTGGGAAGCTTGGCGG
>JBGTHH010001061.1:0-7100 GCA_041746275.1 Pirellulaceae bacterium
GGCCGTCTTCATGCCAAAGAGGCCTCAACGCTCAAACTCAACTACATGCTCCCCTCCAGCATGTATGGCTACATGTCCTTGGAAGAAATCCTGCCGGAAGCGGAAAAGATCGGGGCGACGGCGATCGATATCTGGCCCAAGGTTCACGGAAACCAGCGCGAGCAGCTCGACGAACTGGGCGAGGAACGCTTCGCCGCGTTGCTGCAACAACACCATGTGACGCTCGGTTGCATTACCCAGTACCCGCTGGGGCCGTTCCAACTGCAAGGTGAAATGCGATTGGCACAACGCTTGGGTTGCCACACGCTGGTCTGTGGCGGCAAGGGCCCGACGGGTCTGTCGGGGAGCGAGCTGAAGTCGGCCGTGGGCAAGTTTGTCGAAGCGATGCGGCCGCACTTGGCCGTCGCCGAGGAAACGGACGTGACCATCGCCATCGAGAACCACGCGAACAACCTGATCGAGTCGCCTGATTCGCTGAAGTGGCTGGTCGAACTGCGACCATCGCGGCATCTGGCGGTCGCGCTGGCTCCCTATCACTTGCCTCAGGACGAAGAGCTGCTCGGCGATCTAATCCGCGAACTCGGTGAAGGGGTAGCGATGTTTTATGCTTGGCAGCACGGGCTCGGCTGTCATACCAAGCTGCCCAAGGAACAGGAGTTGTTGCAAATGCCAGGGCGGGGTGAGCTCGACTTTGCGCCGCTCCTCGCCGCGCTCCGTGACATTCGGTATGCCGGCTGGACCGAGATCTTCATGCACCCGGTCCCGCGCGGCGTTCCGATTCTGGATTCGACCGCCGAGGTGACGGCTGAAATCAACCGGGCTCGGATGTATTTGGCCCAACGCTTGAAGTAGAAACCGAAAGTTGGGATTCTGCCGACTCGCACCTCGACGGGCTATCCTCCGAGAGGGCTTCCTGGGAGAAACGGGTGGAGGATTTCACGGTTTCGCAAGTGCAAGCTATAGTAGAGACGAGGATTTGGTCGTTCGAGTCGTGCCCCAGGTCACCCCATCAGGAAACACAGCGTTGCATCAAGCTCTGGGAATACTGGAAGTGACCGGCTTTACGCCCGCGATGGTGGCGTTGGACGTCATGCACAAGACGGCCGAAGTGCAGTTATACCAAGCGGAACTAAATGACTTTCTCGGCGTGGTCTTGAAGATGACCGGGGAGATCGAAGCGGTTCAAGTGGCGATTCAGGCGGGCCACGCCATGGCCGAGAAAATGGGCGGGAAGCCTGTCTCCCAAGTCCTGAATCGTCCCGACGAGGGCGCTTGGAAGGCCATTAACAGTGCCGTCGAGTACAATCCCCTGATCCAACAGAATGTCGTCATCAATCCCCAGCGCGACAACATCTCCAGCGAACAGCATAAGGAAACTACCGTGAGTGACTCCGCCTCTTTTGCCCTGGGATTCATCGAGACTCAAGGATTCACCGCAGTCTTCGAGGCCATTGATAACGCTTGCAAAGCCGCCAACGTCGAGGTGCTCGGCAAGGAAAAACTCGGCGGCGGTTATGTGACCGTGATCATCAAAGGCGATGTGGCCGCCGTCAAAGCCGCGATTGATGCCGGGCAGTCCAAGGTCGAAGGGCTCGGCAAGCTAATCGCCGCGCACGTTATCGCGCGTCCCAGCGCTTCGGTGTTGGCCCTGCTGCCGAAAGCCTAGTCGCCGCGTTGGCTGCGACTTGAAACGCACACGCGTTCAATCGAATCACGGAGGTCAGGAATTGTCGTGGCACGACCTGTGGCGACTATCGAGTTGCGGATTCGCGACGTGCGGCAACTCTTCAACTCGCTGGACGCCACGCCCTTCCCCGAAACGGATTTGGACGCGGACGCGGAGGAATTCATTTTGAGTTGGGCGCTCGAATTCCGCTCCGATGCCCCACTACGCATCCGCATTCATGTCGAGCAACCTCCGGGAAGCGAGCAAATCCAGCAACAAGTCGTCATGGCGTTGCGGGGCTTCTTCGCTTACCGAGCCGATATTGTGCAGCGCCGATTTCGGCAGTTGATGGCGCGTGGTCGGTTGAGTCTCGTGATCGGCTTGACCTGCCTGGCCACCTCGGTGTTCGTTGCCGATCTGATTGGGCGAATGGGTACGGGCACGATGTTGGAGATCCTGCGCGAGAGCGTCATCATTGGCGGTTGGGTCTCGATGTGGCGGCCGATCGAGATCTTGCTCTACGATTGGTGGCCCCTTCGTCATGAGCGCCGCATCTGTGAGCGACTAGCCGAAGCCTCAGTCGAATTCGTGATCGCGTCAGCCCACTCGCACGTGTCGCTATCCTGAATGAGTGGCTGTCGCACCGACTTCCACACATTCGCGCGGTACTGCCGAGCTACAGATACATCCCCACGAAGCCGCCCGCTTGGTCGCTGGTGGCTTGGATCTTCTCGATTCGCCGTTTGGCCTCTTCAAGGTCTCCCGCTTCGATGTAGCGATCGAACTCGACGGCGACCGAGTGCGTCACCGTCTCGGTAAACCATTTGACGATGGGCTCGGTCAGCCAGTCGCAGGTCTCGCGAATCAACTCGACGTGCAGATCGCAACGTTCGGTTTTGGCATCGCTGGCGTCCGTCAGCGCCACTCCCTCGAACGAGAACTCCAACATGCCCAACTCGTGATGATTGACGAGATGGTAAATGCACTTGGCGTGGTACAAGTAGTACGCGTTGTGCGACCCGTGCTTGTCGACGGCCTGTTTGACTCGCTCGCAGAAAGCCTGGTACTTTGGCGACGCATCCAGCGGCACATCGAACCGACTGATCGTGCGCAAGGGAAGGCAATCGAACGAGATATCTACCCAGCGATTCATGGGGCGAGGCTGGCCGTCGAAGTTGGTTCGGGTTGAACGTCGTCGGAGGATGCCGCGACCTGGGTTTCCTCTTCTGGCGCTTCGTAAACTTCCGTCTGCTCCCAGCCGATGGACAACCATCCGCCCGACGATTCGGCGGTTCGCGAAGCGAGCTTTATGCGTCGCGTGCCGATCGGTAGGACCAGCCCATCACTATCCTCGGCGGGAATCTTATCCGTCAGCATATCGTCGAATTTCTTCTGGAGGAAAGTTCCCGCGGGGATGTGCAGCAAGGGTCCTTTGAAATCAATGGGTTGGTCGTCGATCATAAAGTCGACTTGGATGTCCGACTTCGCGACCAATTGCACACCGCCGTTTGGTGTAGTCAGGGTGTAGTCACGTGTGATCCAGATCTCAGGATCGATGCCTTTGAATTTGAGATCCCGAATGGGATATTTTCCAGTTTCCTGGCTTTGGTGCAGGTAGCGGCAACGCACGGTGATCCTCACGCCGCCACCGTCAAACTCAGCGGTGATTGGGCGTGTGGAGGAAAAGGTGATGGCCCACGGAGCATTCTCCTCGATCGTGGTATCGAGATCGCTCGGAATCGGAGCATCGGGATTGCGCAGACGATACAGATCTTCGATCTCCGTGTCTTTGAGGATCACGCCACCCAGCAGTGACTCCGCGAAATTCGCCACGATCGATTGATGCACCCGCGCGGATAAATCGAAATCCCCAGCCAACGTGGGTGGCGGGCCGGCAGCCGCGATCTGGGCACGCTCGTCGTTCATGGTGGCCCGCAGCATCTTGATCAGCATTTCGGTCGAAGTGGTGCTCGTTGCGGTCAATTGCGGCAGACTATCCCGCTGTCGCAAGACCCTCAGGTACGATTCCACAATCGACTCATTGGCTTTCGCCAGTTGCTCGTTGGCTTGAGAATTCAGGCCGCTCGCCACGCGCGAGGCGGCTCTGCCCGAGGCGATGCGTTCGGCCTGTGCTTTGCTGCCGCCCACCCGTTTCCAAGCGATCTTCCGCGCCAGAGGCCCACGACCAGTAATGTTATGGATGTTGGTGCTAGTTGGTGCGCTGGCTCCCGCACCCTCGGCTAAAAACCCGTCCTCGTCGAAGTAGACACGCTTCGAGGCGTGGACGCGCGAGACACCGGTGCTGTGAATTGCGAGGCCGCTGTTGTAACCCACGCTCGAAGAATAGGCATTTCCCACGAGAGTAATATCAAAGGTAGCCCGCGTGGGGTTGGGCACAAGCGTCGTGCCGAGCTGACCCTTGAGGGTCGAATTGGCATTAATCGCCGTTCCCAAGATGGTGTCGCGTACGCGTTGTGATTGGTGAAGTGCTCGCTCGATGCTCGAATTGACCAGTCGTGCCGAGGCCGACACAAACAAATTGGGATGCGAATGTCGTTCGCGAATGGCGCTGGTCATGTCACCCAATTGTTGTGTGCGTTCAAACCAGCCAAGCAACCGACCCAGTCGATAGCTGTCGCTGGAAGGCGACCCCGCGCCATAAGTTTCGGCGAGAGCCGCCAATTCCTCGACCTTCGCGTCGAACTGCTGAAGTTCGTCGCTCGACGCATACCACACGAGATCGCGGTACTGCCGGAGTGCCTCGCGAACCTGCGTGAAGCGCGGCCCTTCCACGCGAGGCAGCTTGACGTTACCTTCGGCATCCTTCTCGCGAGCCACCGCGAGCACCGCGCGACGGTTGTCAATTCGTTCCAGTCGCGTGCCGGTGAAAGGAAATAGCAACCGATTGAGAACGCCTGGGCTGGGTGTTTCCTTCGCCAATTCCTCCTGCAGTTCGGTCCATCCCAAATAACCTCGCCAGCTCTCGGCGTTCTCGATCGGACCACTGCTCAGAAACGTATCCAGTGCCTGCATATCCTCCAACAGTCGCGCCTTCGCCTGGGCAACCTCGTCCGGGGTGATCAATCTGGCCTGACCCTTGGCTCCACGAATCAGTTCGGGCAAGCTGACCTGCACGGCAGGAGTCGGCTGGCTAAGCTCGTCGACCCAGCGCTGCAAAGCCTCGCGAACGGCCGTGAATTGCCGCCGCTCCAAGCCCGGTGTGTCGCTTGCGTAGATCCGCAAGATTTCCTGAATCTGAGCTGCGTCCACGGCGTCGGCGCTGTGAACGAGAGCTACGAGGTCATCCGACTTCAAGAACCGTTTCCACGCCATGCCATTATCAGACGAACCAACCCAGGCATGTAAAGCTTCTAGCGCCGACTTCACGCCATCCACGGAAGTCTCGCCTCGAACACTTCCCGCAAGCACGGAGCAAACCGCCAAAAACGCGATCAAAGTGCGTGGGAATCGTCGCATCGCGCCACTCCTTTGTGATGAGACTGTGCCGGTCGACTGGCGGAATGTAGTCATATCAGAAAAGAGGATTTCAGGCTATGCGAACTTCAGGTTGAATGGGACGATTGCCACGAGTGGGTAGAACATCGAAAGAACGAAATCCAACTCATCCAATCTACCTCGAACGCCAACCAGAAACCCTACTGGCTACCTATTATCCCCATCCATTGAGAGTCGGCTAGTGGACTGCGAGTTCTGGGAGAGCAAAGGTAGTCACTGTGAGGGGATTAAAGTCAGGGGCCCGAGTCGGATCGATCTTCAGAAGCAGCCCCATCAAGAGAGATTGTCACTCGACACAGCGTTGGAAGTCGGCCATCTCACGGGGACTACCCACGACCAGTGGCGTGCGTTGATGGATCGTGTCGGGCTGGATATCCAGAATGCGCTGAGTGCCATCAAGGGCGACTCCTCCAGCCTGTTCGGCCAAGAATGCGACCGGGTTGGCTTCATAGAGCAGCCGCAGTTTGCCGTTCGCGTGTTCGGTGGTGGGCGGATACATAAAGACGCCACCCTTGAGCAGCGTGCGATGAAAATCCGCGACCATCGAGCCGATATAACGCGAAGCATACCGGTGGCCGAGTTCCCCATGGCGGAGTCGATCAAGGTATTTGCCATAACGAGGTGGGAACGTATCGCGGTAGGCCTCGTTGGTTGAATAGTATTTACCTTGTTCGGGCATGCGGATGTTGGAATGGCTGAGGACGTAGGCTCCGACGGCGGGATCGAGCGTGAAGCCGTGAACTCCATTACCGACGCTGTAGACCAGAATGGTCGACGAGCCGTAGACCACATAACCAGCCGCGATTTGTTTTTTGCCAGGTTGCAACACCCAACTGGCGTGATCGTCGAGATGGGCTCCTTCGGGGCGTCGGAGAATCGAGAACGTAGTGCCGACACTAACATTCACATCGATGTTCGAGGAACCATCCAACGGATCGAAGATTACGGCATAGTTGGCGTTCGGAGAGCCATTGTGAACCAACAGCGGCTGCTCATTCTCCTCCGATGCCAAAACTCCGATGCTATCCCGGACTCGTAAGCAATGGGCCAGTACTTCGTTGGCATAGACATCCAACTTCTGTTGTGTCTCGCCCTGCACATTGGTTTCGCCATGGAGCCCCAGAATCTCGGATAGCCCCGCGCGACGCACTTTCGCTTGGATCATCTTGGTTGCCAGGGTGATCCCGGACAGCAACCAAGAGAACTCTCCCGAGGCACCTGGAAACCGCTTCTGTTCCTGCAGGATGTGCTGTTGGACCGTAAGCAGTTGCTGATCGGGAGAAATGGACCAGGACGGAGGCAGTTCGGTTTGGCTCATGACTTCAACTCGATAGGGATCTGATCGATCTTCGCCGCCAGTATAAAATCGTTTTCACTCAAGCCACCGATGGCATGTGTCCACAACTCAATGGAGACATTGCGGTAACCTTCAATGTGCAGGTCGGGGTGATGGCCATCGTGCTCCGCGACTTCTGCCACCTGATTAAAGAACCTCATACCGGCCATGAAGTTCTTGACGGTCCAGTCCTTGCGGATGCGTTGGCCAGCATGGGTCAAATGCCACCCGGTAAGTTTGGTCAATTGGTTTTCGGCGTCCGGGAGCGAGTAGGGCTCGACGCCGCCCTCACAAGGCAGGCATTTTTTGGCGGTCAGTTGTTCGGCAGTTTGAATATCCATGACGATCCTCCTCAGTCACTTAGGGTCGATCCACGACATCTCCAATCAGATCCAGTTCGTCGGCGCGCTGGGCCATGGCATCGATGACAAACTGAATGTGCTCGTCCAAGTCACGCCCAAGATCCTCGGTGCCGCGCACGATATCCTCGCGATTAACGGCGGCGGCGAAACTCTTCTGTTTGAGCTTCTGGCGGACGCTCTTGGCGGTCAGACCCGCGAGGCGTTCCGGTCGAACCATCGC
>JBGTHH010001062.1:0-5242 GCA_041746275.1 Pirellulaceae bacterium
CTGCCGTGGGGCACCAGATCGGGACGCGGGCGGTCAAACCCGTACTTCAAAAGGATACTGAGAAGCAGGCCACTCGCGACCGCGGACACGACAAATATCGCGGCGCGACGCTTGCGGTCCAGCAACAAAAATCCGGCCGAAGCCAACGCGATCGCAGACAGGACGCCGACGCCACCCAAAGCGGTAACGTCACGAGCGAATTCTTCAAACCAGCGGGGGCCGATTGGATCGGACAGGTCAGCCGGGTTTCGCATCGCCAACAGCACGGCGCGATCCACCGAGAGCGTTTCCTGTTCGAGGACTTCGTCGGCCAGTTCTACGAACGCCCACAGTCCCGCAGTCAAAATCAACAAGCCGATAAACGTGTGCAACTCTTTACGTGCGTGCTGTACGAGGCTCTGCAAGAATCCGCGAGAGAGGAAGTCTCGGATGGGAGAAGGGCGTTCGCTCATTTGAAACCGCTGCCTTTGATGGGTCGTTTGACTTGGCCGCTCTCTCGGCACGCAACATGCACTCGTCTTCGTGGAAAGTAACTCGTGCGTAGAAAGGAACTCGATTGATGACCACCATGTCCATATCTGAGATCAAAACGCCCTCTGATCCCGATCCTGATCCCGGTTTGCCACCTCCTTCGCGACCAGCTCCGGGAACACCGACGCCAGGTGATCCACCGGGCCAGCCACGTCCCGGGGATCCACCTCCCGTCGAACCCGATCCCGGTTCCCCCCGCCCCGTTCGGCCGCAATCATCCGCACTTCGGTGAGCCGTTGAATGCGAAGTGGCGCGCGATCGGGAGGCGTCTCGATCCGTGTCACTATAATTTCACTCAGATCCGCTGACTTAGTTCTTTTATTTCGCGATTCAAAATGCGGTCGTTCTCGGAGTAATCGATGGGCACGTCGATCACATGCACGCCTCGTGCGGTGAAACAAGCCTGCAGCATCGGCACGCACTCACTCGCGCTCCGCAAGCGATGTCCCGTCGCACCGTAACTCTCGGCGTGCTTTACGAAGTCGGGATTGTTAAAGTCGAGTCCGAAGTCGGCGAAGCCCATGTGTTGTTGCTTCCACTTGATCATGCCGTAAGCGCCGTCGTTCAATACGAGGACGACCAAATTGAGTTTCAATCGGACGGCGGTTTCTAGTTCCTGGGCGTTCATCAGGTAGCCGCCGTCGCCGCAAATCGCCATCACTTCACGTTCGGGATGCACCAGACAGGCCGCCATAGCGGATGGCAAGCCCGCTCCCATCGAGGCCAGTGCGTTGTCGAGCAAGACGGTGTTCGGGTGGCACGCCTTGTAGTTGCGTGCGAACCAAATTTTGTACATGCCGTTGTCCAGTGCGATGATGCCACTGTCCGGCAGGGCCTCACGCACATCCCGTACGAGTCGTTGCGGCAACAAAGGAAAGCGATCATCCTGCGCACCGTCCGCGATGTGCTCTTCGAGATGCTGGCGAATCGTCATGAAACGCGAGAAGTCCCATGACGCTTGCTGGCTCAGTTGTTCGGTGAATTGCCAGACGGTATTGGCGATGTCGCCGATGACTTCGACTTGCGGGAAATAGACGGGATCGATGTGAGCGCTGGTGAAATTGACGTGAATGACTTGCGGGCCGTCATGGCTCATAACGAAGGGCGGCTTTTCGACGACGTCGTGTCCAATATTGATGATCAGGTCGGACGCCTCGATGGCTCGGTGGAGAAAGTCGCCGGAGGATAACGCCGCATTGCCGAGATAAAGCGGATCCGTTTCGTCGACCACGCCTTTGCCCATCTGTGTCGTGAAACAAGGGATGCCGGTCCGTTGAACGAAGCGTCGCAACATGCGGCTCGTCCGTTTACGATTCGCCCCGGCACCAATCAAGAGCAGCGGATGCGACGCACGTTCGATCATTCCCACCGCGTGACGAACGGCTTTCGGATCAGGGGCAGGCCGCCGAGCGATGCCGGGTTCGATCAACACGGCATCCGTCTCTTCGCCAGCGATGTCTTCGGGAAGTTCGAGGTGGACCGCTCCGGGCCGCTCTTCCTCCGCACAACGAAACGCCTGCCGGACGCGCGAAGGGATGTTACTGCCACTGACGATCTGGTGCGTGTACTTGGTCAACGGCTGCATCATGCCGACGATGTCGATGATCTGGAAATGCGCTTGCTTGCTGGTCTTGATCGGCTTCTGCCCGGTAATCATCAACATCGGCATTGCCCCAAGTTGTGCATAGGCCGCCGCAGTGACTAGATTCGTCGCTCCGGGGCCAAGGGTCGACAGGCACACGCCCGCCTTGCCGGTCAAGCGTCCATAGGTGGCCGCCATAAATCCCGCGGCTTGCTCGTGTCGCGTCACGATGAAACGGATGTTGGATGTCCGTAACGACTCGAGCAAGTCGACATTCTCCTCACCGGGAATGCCGAAGATAAATTCAACACCCTCGCTTTCGAGAGCCTTGACGAACAGGTCAGATGCTTTCATAACTCATTTCAATGGGAGGACAGTTGATCATCTGTCGTCTGACCATTCCTCAGGTGCTAGCATATCGTCCAGTTTGGCGTTGAACCGCGTTGGTCCGGTCGCGGGATCTTCTCGATCCAACAGATCTTCCATGGATTCCAGGAGGTCTTGAACTCGTACAACTTGGCACATGATCCATTCTCCCGTCTAGTTGGTTGGCTCGTTAAGTTACCCGGCCAACTTGCAAGTACTGCGCCATCTCTGGGAAAGAGCTGCCGAAACGTGCCGTACTGAATGGTGAATCAACGTGGGCACCGGCGACCAGACAGTGCGGGTGGAAATCGGTCGATGGCAGGCCGGTTTCCAAACGCTCAGTGTGATAAGTCCAGAACCAGCCGCAACGACGTCTAGGAATCGAGACATGAGATCGAGTCGACTTGGCACGCACCTTGCGTAGGTAAGATCTGGTCTAGGAGAAGGAGGCGAAGTCATGCCAGACGGAGGAACAACAAGACGCAATTGTAAGAATCGCTGTAAACGCGAGTGGTACGCGATCTATCGCAGCTCCCGAATTCGAAGTCGCTTCGGTTGTTTACAGCAATCAAGGGCTGTCGTGATTGACACCGCCTTTGACCGGTTAGTTCATTGGGTGGCCGAAGCGAATCAGAACTCGGCTTTACTGTTAAAGGGTAATCGAGTCTCCCGCAGCCGCGATCGGGATTGAGACGAGATGGTTGCGGGACGACCAGCCCACTATTTCTCGGTGCAATTGCAGGCGGAATGACTGCAGCCTTGACCGCTGGCGCATTCTTCCGAGCAGTATGTCTCGCCGTCTCGTTCAAAGCTGTCGGTGCCAGCGATCGTGCAAGTGCAATGCTGGTTGGCACACGTATCGTTTGAGGTTGGAATGGGGTGTGTCATTGATTTGTCTCCTGAGTTCGTGCATTTCCACTTTGTGTGAACAACGCATTAACGCTACGCACGCGACATGCCAATGTCATTAATCGTGCGATCGTTGTCCTCGCGTCGTGTTCATACTGGCCGTCGAATGGTTGCCGGACAAATGCTGCGCGAAGATCGACCTTTGCAAGAAGGCTCTCATTGGGGGGCGTATCGCAGGTCCGAGCAGCCACTTAAAATACCAGCAGCCCTCAACCAGGAGATTCGTATGCCCAAAGTACTGGTGATCGACGATGACCGTAGTGTGCTACGCCTTGTTGAAAAGTCCTTCGAAGACGCGGGCGCGACGGTGCTGACGGCGAATACCGCCGAAGAGGGCATGACGCTCATTCGTCGCGAAGAGCCGGATGCGTTACTACTCGACATTATGTTGCCGGAAGCGAATGGACTCGAGTTGGCCACGCAGGTCAAACATCTCGACGCCAAATTACCCATCATCTTTATCACGGCGATGAACGACAGCGATACGGCGATCGAGGCGATGACGCGGGGTGCTTATGACTACTTGCTCAAACCGCTCGATAAACAGAACGTGCAAGACATCGTCGAGCGCGCTTTTGCCACGCGCCGGCTAATGCAACTGCCGGTCCTCCTGCAACACTCCATGGACGCGCTCGATCAGGGGGACGCCCTGGTGGGACGAAGTGGGCCGATGCTCGATGTCTACAAGCAAATCGGCCGAGTGGCCCCGCAGGATGTGGCCGTTCTCATTCGCGGAGAAAGTGGTACGGGCAAGGAACTGATTGCGCGCGCCATCTATCAACACAGCGGTCGCAAAGACACGTGTTTCATGGCGATCAATTGTGCGGCATTGTCCGACACACTCCTCGAAAGCGAACTGTTTGGTCACGAGAAGGGTGCGTTTACCGGTGCCGAACGGCGACACATCGGTAAATTTGAACAGTGTAACGGCGGGACGATCTTTCTGGATGAGATCGGCGACATGTCCCCATCGACGCAAAGCAAAGTGCTTCGAGTGCTTCAAGAACAGAAGTTCGAGCGGGTCGGCGGCACGCAAACGATTGAGACCGATGTGCGAATCATTTCCGCTACCAATCGGGACCTTGAGCAGATGATCGAGGAGAATGAATTCCGACTCGATCTCTATCATCGTTTGAATTCTTTCGAAATCGGTTTGCCGGCGCTGCGTGAACGCGGCGATGATATCAAGCTCTTGCTCAAGCATTTTCTAGCCCGGTTCAACAAGAGTTTAAACAAACAGATCACGGGCATCTCCGACCAAGCCATGGAGATTCTGACAAACCACGCCTGGCCGGGAAATATTCGCGAATTGCAAACAGTGCTTCGGAAGGCGATGTTAATGTCCACGGGCCCCGTACTCGTGCCCGACTTCTTGCCGGAAGAAGTGGCCCATGGCAATGGTGCCGTCACGTCCGCGCTTGAACACTCACGCAGCACGGCGAAGCACTTCGGCAGCTTCCTCAGAGAACTCGACGCTGCCCACTCCCATAACATGTATGCCGAATCCTTGGAGTGGCTCGAGCGGCATTTACTAACACACATCTTATCCGCAACCGATGGGAATCAATCGAAAGCCGCCGAGCGGCTAGGCATTACGCGGGGCAGCTTACGAAACAAGATTCGCTCGCTGAATATCTCGATTGAGTACGTTATCAGTTCGCACGAGTAGGCTTGCGTGTCGGGTGGTCGCTAAGGAACCGACGTGGTCGCACGGCAACCACGTTTGCCCTAATCAACAGGTTCCGCCCCCGTTGATAACTGGTTGCGCTATCCATGCGGCGGGGTCGAATTTAACACCGTGGTTCTCGCTGTCGAAGCGACGGGCAAAGACGAGAAAACTTACTCGCTACACTT
>JBGTHH010001063.1:0-3319 GCA_041746275.1 Pirellulaceae bacterium
TCCGCGAGAGTATTTGATTCGATTTTTGAAGGAACATGGGATGCCCTTGGGCGACCTCGAAGATGAGGCAATGGCCAAGGTGCTGATTGTGGCTCAAGATCAGATTCTCATTGAGAACCTGAAGCGCGAGCTGCCAGTCGAGAGACGCTTCAAGGTCGCCGTGGCGGCGAGCGGTTTCGAGGCTGGTATTCAAGCCGAGAGTTTCCATCCTGACTGCATCATTACCGACTTCTCAATCGGTAAAGTTGAAGCTTTGCAAATCTGCCAGAATCTACGGAAGAACCCCGATTTCTCGGAGACGATCTTGATCGCCCTCCTTCCCGATGACGGCAGCCCGATGAGCTTTGATCGTTCGAGCATCAACGAGACATTCAAAAAGCCGTTCGACGCCCACCTGTTGGCCGAACGACTCCGCACGTTGATCGGTGCCAAGAAGGAACTCGTGTAGCATTACCTGCCGTTTGCGGCAGTTTAACGCCGAAGATATTCCGCCGCGGAAGACCCCCGCGGCGGATTTTTTTCTTGGACCTGCTAATTCCTATCCCCGGGTGCCGTCAAGTCATATCCGCTACCCCAATTCGCATATCGGGGGATGTTTTCCTCGCGGTTATCAACGTCGCGGTTCTGCGGTCCTTGGGTAGAACCGCCGACTTCCGTCACCTCCACTGAAGCGCTTGAAACACCCTCGACGATACGGGGTGGAGCCCTACAATGTGGCTTGCAAATGTACTGGGGCTTCCCGGGATGAGAGCTTAGGAGTTAAACCCGCTACGATGATCGAGCTTTCCCACTTCGACGAACAGGGCGCGAGCCGGATGGTCGACGTCAGCCACAAGGCCGTCACGCAACGCGTGGCGCGGGCCTCGGGACGCGTGTTGATGGCGCACGACACCTGGCGACGAATCCGGGACAAGGAGTTCGCCAAGGGGGATGTCTTGGAGGTCGCGCGTCTGGCTGGCATCATGGCTGCCAAGCGGACCAGCGAATTGATTCCATTATGCCACCCACTGGGTTTAGACGCCGTATCGATCGAGTTTCGCTTCCCCGATGAACAGACGATCGAGATCGAGGCCACCACCTGTGTGTCTGGCCGGACGGGAGTCGAAATGGAAGCCCTGACGGCCGTCAGCGTCGCGGCCCTTACGATTTACGATATGTGCAAGGGCATCGACCGCCAGATGCAAATTGATCAGATCCGACTGGAGGAAAAGTCGGGAGGTCGCAGTGGACATTATCAACGCGAAGAACAGCCGTCAGGAGTGATCGAGTGACTCGCACCGTTTCAGGTTCCGCTACCGCAGTTTCGCCGATAACGCATGTCTACGCGCCCATTCAGGCCGAATTGGACGAGGTCGAGGAGATCTTGCGAGCGGAGTTGCGTAGCGATAATCCTTATGTCGATGAATTGGTGCGTTACGGCTGCCTGCTGGGAGGCAAGCGGTTGCGGCCCACCCTGCTATTGTTGACGGCCAAAGCGCTGGGGCATTTGACGCGAGAGCATTTGATTTTGGGCGCGGTGGTCGAGATGATCCACACGGCCACGCTCGTCCACGATGACGTGCTGGACGAGGCCGACACGCGTCGCCACTTGGCCACCGTGAATTCGCGGTGGGACAATAAAGCGAGTGTGCTGCTGGGCGACTACCTGTTCACCCATTCGTTTTACCTGGCGAGTACCACCGAGAGCGTCTGGGCCTGCCGTGAGATTGGTCGAGCGACCAACATCGTGTGCGAAGGCGAGTTACGGCAGAAGGGTTGTCGGGGGGACTTCTCGATGACCGAGCAGGAGTACTACGACATCATCGCCGCCAAAACGGCTGAATTGACTGCCTGTAGTTGTCGCCTGGGAGCTTACTACGCCGGGGGCTCACCAGAAGTCGTGGAGCAACTCACGTGCTTCGGACGAGATCTCGGCATCGCGTTTCAGATCGTGGACGATATCCTGGACCTGCAAGGCGACGAAGCGACCACGGGAAAATCGCTCGGGACCGATCTCGAACAGCAAAAGCCGACGCTGCCCATCATTCACGCCTTGGAACATGTTGCTGCACATCGACGCGACGAACTGCTCAATTTATTAGGTGGTGAAACGGCACCAAGTCGTGAAAGCCTCTTGCCTTGGCTGTTAGAGCATGACTCCATCGAGTACTCGTTTGCGATTGCCAAACGATTCGCACGCAGCGCTCTCGATAACCTCGCCTGCCTGGATGCCAGTGAGGCGGCTCAAACCTTACGGCTGCTCACCTCCTTCGTGGTCGAGCGTTCTCGTTGACCATGTCCCCGTTCGACATCGATCGCATTGTCGCCGAAACGCTGATTGAGCATATCGAGTATCGTGTGGAAACGAGTTCGACAAATGATTTGGCCATAGACCTGGTGCGCGGTCGCATGGGCGGCCTCCCCTGCCTGACCCTGGCCGATCGCCAAACCAAGGGACGTGGTCGCGGAGTGAACCGCTGGTGGGCTGGCACCGGAGCGCTGACGTTTTCATTGACCTTGGACACGGTGGCCCATCAACTTGCTCCGCGAGTCTGGCCGAAACTGTCGCTGACCGTGGGTATATCGGTGTGTGAAGCGCTCGAGACTTTCGTCTCGGGACACTCGCTCCACCTCAAATGGCCCAACGATGTCTACTTGAACGCGCGTAAGGTGTGTGGCGTGTTGGTCGAAACGATCGCTCAAGCTCCCGGCATTATCGTCATCGGCGTTGGCATCAACGTGAATAACAGTTTGCACGAGGCTTCCGAGGAGTTGCAGCAGACCGCCACGTCGTTGCTGGATGTGACGAAGCAGCACCACAATCTGACGGACGTGCTCATTCATCAGCTTCAGCATATGGAGCGTCGACTCGTGAAGCTCGCCGAGGGGGACGAACAGCTTGCCGAGGTCTGGCGCAGTCGTTGTATGCTGGAAGGTCGCACGCTGACGATCGATGCGGGAAATCGGCGGAGCACTGGCGTCTGTCACGGCATCGACGACGAGGGTGCTCTGCTGTTGCAAACCGAAGGAGGCATCGAGCGTTGCTTCGCGGGTGTCGTCTCAAAGATCTGGTAGAACAAACTTCGACTCCCTGGGCGCTTTACAGACCGAGTCGCAAGGCAGGCAACTTGTCGGAGCCCCCGGCACGCTCTAACATCTAATACGTTCTGAAGCTCTAACGACCTATTACCCCACGTGGGAGAGGAACAATGGCCGCAACGACACCCGAAGTCATCGAGATGCTCAAGGAAGCGTACAGCATGGAACTGGAAACGGTCATGAACTACTTGGCTAACAGCACCAATTTAGATGGTGTGCGAGCCGAGGAAATCAAGAAGTC
>JBGTHH010001064.1:0-5136 GCA_041746275.1 Pirellulaceae bacterium
GAGGCAGCGCCGGGGGCGGACTGTTCTTATCCCAATCCGTACTGTTCAACCAGTCTCGCACGAACTGTTTGTCAAAGGATGGCTGACCATGACCGGGCTCATACTGCGCGGCCGGCCAGAATCGAGAACTGTCCGGGGTGAGCACTTCGTCAATCAGGATGAGCTCGCCATCGAAACGACCCCACTCGAATTTAGTATCAGCGATGATGATGCCCCGTTCGATCGCGTAGGCCGCGCCCCGCTGATAGATGTCGATGCTGCGCCGCCGCAACTCCTCAGCGGGCTCCCGACCGATGATCTCGACCATGCGCGAGAAGCTAATATTCACATCGTGTCCCGACTCTTCTTTCGTGGCCGGGGTAAAGATCGGCTCGGGCAGACGGGAACAATGTTGCAAGCCGCTGGGTAACGAGATGCCACACACCGTGCCCGACTGTTGGTACTCCTTCCAACCCGAACCGTCGAGATAACCTCGGACCACGCATTCGATCGGAACGACCTCGCACTTGCGAACCAACATGCTGCGGCCTTCCAGCAGCTCGCGATCCGTGCCATCGGGCAACGCTGCGGTCGACAAGTCGGTCGACAATAGGTGGTGCGGCACGTCCAGCAGGTCAAACCAAAAGGCGCTGATCTGAGTTAGCACTCGACCTTTGTCGCGGATGCCGCTTGGCAAGATCCAATCGAAGGCACTGATTCGATCCGTGCTGATCATGAGCAATTGGTCGCCCAAGTCGTAAATATCGCGTACCTTGCCCCGTCGCACGGGAAGGTCGGCGAGCGTTGTCTCCAGGACCGGCAGGCTCATACAAGATTCCTTCGTTGCCATGTGATTCAGCCGCAATTGGATCGCCAATATAACACATCGCCCAGGCTGCTGAACGGTGCTCGGCAGAGCGTCTGCCGTTTCGCGTGTCCGAGTGTCGATTCACGGCCTGTTGAATCGCGTGGCATCGCGCTGTAGACTCCGCACAGAGTTTTTTAATTGTCTTCAGCGCTCCTTGCAGGTGGGATCAGCGACTGATTACTCAGGAACGTGGCCATATGGGGCAATTTCGATTTTTCGCACCCAGCCACGAGCACCTCGCCCCCACGGCGTTGGCCTGGGCCTATCTCGTCGGGATGGAGGGCATTCCTTGGCGGAGCAACAACCGCTGGGAACACACCGCCGGAGCTACCCCCGTTGCCTTCACGATTGAGCGTTCGATAAGCGAGTCCGGGAATCTACACGTTCCGTGGCGCGTGCCGGGCTACGGCGAGTTGATGTTGGCGACCGCCAGCTTGATGGAATCCGAAACTCCGTACAACCTGCCGCTTGAACTAGCGCGGGGCATCATCAATCGCCTGCGCAACCAAGCGGCGGAGTGGCGCATGGCGGGTTTGTCGATTCCCGATCATGTAGTACAGCACATTCGGGACGCTTCCGCGGCGTTCATCGAAGCGGTGACGTCACAAACACAACCCGTTGCGCTGGAAACGGCGGTGGAGAGAACGCTGACCCTGGGTCTGGATGCGGGAGAGCGGCTGTGCGAAGAGTACACTCGCCAAGCCTTGCTGGGTCGCCATCAACAAGCCGAGCACTTGCCCACCATGTTGGGTTGTCGACTCGGTAGTCGTCCGTTGTCGGAAAGCGAACGGCCCGTCTGCGTTACCGGCTTCAACACGGCGGCCATCTCGTTCAGTTGGCGAAGTGTGGAGAGTAACGCGGGCAAGTTGGAATGGGATGCCTTCGATCAACAGATCACTTGGTGTCAGGAAAATAATCTGCGAGTCATCGGCGGCCCGTTGCTGCAGTTGGACGAGCGTCACCTGCCCGACTGGCTGTATCTTTGGGAAGATGATTTCGAGCAAGTGCAGACCTATCTCACCCAGTACATTCGCGCCACCGTGCTGCGTTATCGCGGTCGCGTGCAGGTCTGGAACTGCGCCGCGCGGCTGAACATTGGCGGCTCGATCGCGCTCAGCGAGGAGCAGCGACTGCGTCTGATGGTGGGAGCCATCGATGAGCTCCGCCGGCACGACACGCAGGCCCCTATCATTCTCAGCTTTGATCAACCTTGGGCCGAGTATCTGGCGACCAACGACCGAGATATGTCCCCGCTGCATCTGGCGGATTCGCTGGTACGCGCCGATTTGGGTTTGGCGGGGATTGGTGTGGAGTTCAACATTGGATACCAACCTCACGGCAGCGCGCCCCGCGAGCTGTTGGAGTACAGTCGACAGTTAGATCGCTGGGCGATCCTGGGCTTGCCACTGGTCGTTTACTTGTCGGTGCCCAGTGCCAATGGAGAAGATCCCCACGCCCGACGCGGTCTGCGTCCTTCGCCCAACCAACACACCCCACAGACACAAGCCGAGTTCGTGGATCGACTATTGCCAATGATCCTGGCCAAGCCTTTTGTGCAAGGCATTGTCTGGAACGACTTGACCGACGCCGATGCCCACGAGTTTGCCCACGCTGGCGTGATCGACTCGTCCGGCCACCCCAAGCCGATCATGGACTCCTTACGCGCCCTCCGCAAACAACATCTCACCTGAGTTGCTCTAGCCGCTGACCGAAAGGCCCGAGCCACTTTAGTCGCTTGGAGCACCTAAATAGCAAAGGGAAGAGGGTAACGTTCCAGCTCGTCAAGTAGAACCGGAATGATTGTCGTTATCTCAGCCAGCGGAAACCGCTTCCGCGCTTCCATAGGATGCAACGCGATTCAGGCTCTTCGCATCGGTTGCAGAGCGAATCAGCGCATTCAACGCACCGCTTCGGAGTCTTCCTGGAAAAGCGGACCACTGCCAATGTCCGCTATCCTTATCGCGAGCGCATTCTCGCGGGCATCGGCGTCCGCCGATTCCCGGACGTAAATGGACGCCAACATTTCACGCTGCAGCGCTGACGTGAGCGTCTGGCGCTCAGTGTCAGGCTGCTGTTGGTCTTGCGCAACAGTTCTGGCCGGTCGCTGACTCGTTAGGACGGCGATGCGATCAGACAACATGCGAAGCAATAGAAAGTCTTTTTCGTGGATGATCCAATCTGGGTAATGTGACAGTTGTGCCGCATTTCTGAGGACGACGTCAGTTTCGTCCCGTGCTTGCGATTGAGTTGGCAGAATTTAGAATCTCTTCGCGCTGTTCTGGAGGAGCTGCGTCAGCCGCTTGCTGCAACGCCTGCCGTGCTTCCTCGAGACGGTCTTCCGCCGCCAATACTGCCGCTTCGGTTTTCAGGAATTCAAAGTAACGGCCATGGTCCTTCTGACGTAGGACGTTGACCAGCTCCCGAGCGCGTTGTGGATTTCGTAGTCTCCGGTCCGGACACTCCACCAGCAATCGAGCGAGACTATTCTGAATGGAAAAGTCCGCATCAAGTTTCCAATACTCCTCGATGGGACTGGCCTTGGATTCTGACAGCCTCAAATGGAAATCGTGACTGATGGTGCCAATGACGAACACCGCGGCAGGGGCGAGTTTCACGGCTTGCTCGTACTCCTTGATCGCTTCCTCGTATCGCCCCAAATCCGCAAGTGTTTTCGCTCGAAAATTCCGGGGAGCGGAGAACGTCGGACTCAGCTCCTTCGCTCGCTCGAAGTCCGTCAAGGACTGTTCTAACTCACCTTGCAACCGTCGAGCCATCCCACGGCGGTTATGCGCCAACTCCCACATAGGGCAGAGCAGAATGGCCTGATCAAAGTCCGAAATCGCCTCGCTCAGCGAGCTCTTCTCGTAGCGAACCAATCCTCGATGATAGTAAGCAGCCGCCCGGTCCATCTTGGCGACTACGTCGGCTTTCCCCGACGTCGCTTTCACGCACTCCGTGAAGTCGGCTTGCGCGAGATCAAAATGCCGAAGCCGCAGATGTGCCTTTCCACGGTCCAACAGGAATGTGGAATTGTCAGGTTCCAGCCGAAGGGCCATCGAGAGATCGGTAATGGCCCCTTCCGCGTTCCCCTTCGCGCCTCGAATCTGACCTCGGCCGTAATAAGCACGAGAAAGGTTCTGTTTACGGGAAATCCAATCGCCGAAGATTCGCTCCGCATCCGGCAGCGATGCGACGGATTTGGCTTCGATCCAGCCGCTGCCTAACGAGCCCGATCTCACCTGAATTCGACCTCCTTGAATTCTTTCCACCGCGGTTAAGGCGCCGGGATTGAGAATATAGGTCACGCCTTGGGATCCGCGTTCATGCTGGGAGATGGTGCATCGCTCAATCACTGCGACATTATGTCCAACCTCCAGCTCCGCGCAGACCTCTCGATTGAGGCACACAAGTACTGTGGCAGGCAGCAAATACATCTGTAGGATCCGACTCATCACGCACTCCTTCTTTGAGAGATGCCAATAACAGTTGTCCACTACATCAAAGCTTCTGATTGATTCAACGTCCCTCGCTGGTTTTCCGGTGGAGAAGCGGCTTTCCAGCGGCAATCTGGCGAGTATCGAGCAATTCATGTCGTTCTCGGCAGAGTTGTATCTCAGTTGACAAACCGCACGCGTGATTCACGAGAGAGACGACGGGCAGTTGAGTGATCACTGCCAATGAAAACGGTCGACTGCAGCATTGCGAATGCATGCTATTGAGTGGATAGGACGTTTCGGAGTCGCGAAAGGCGCGCCTCGATTGTGGGGTCAGGTTCCGCGATATCACTTAGAGCAAACAGCATTCCCTCCGCCGATGCCAGATAGGCAGCGGCTTGCAATCGCGCTGCCAGCGCCGCACTATAGCTCGCCTCAAGTTTATCGCGTCGTTTTCGCATCCACTCCAGAAACGCGCTGCGATTGATCGGGGAATCGTCAACTACACCCGGATAGAACCACTCCTTGTCGCCCCCAACTGGCCGGACCTCCTGCATCCACTTTTCGGCGAGTTCCAATCGCGAGGCGATCAGCACCTTTGCCGCTTCTGCTCTCAATTGCTTGTTGCGGGTCGGATCCTCTCCTCCAAAATCCAACACGTTTACAGCAACGTTAAAAGATCGGTCTCCTGAACTTGCTGACAGATGGGTAAGAGTTGCACCGAGCGCTCCGCATGAGTCCGCGGAGTCACACGGACAACACCGAAAGGCAACGACGGTGGCGAGTTGATAGAACTGATCACTGACGAGTCGGACTCGCAGCAAGAGTGTAGGTGATGTTGGGCGAACGTTGATA
>JBGTHH010001065.1:0-8579 GCA_041746275.1 Pirellulaceae bacterium
TCACCTTGACCTTGTTGCCGTGGCGATCTGTGGTCTCCTCCTCCGCCGATTGGACGTCCAACGCATATTGTTTCAGCTCGCCTTTATGCAGCACGGTCACACGATCGTGCGCGAGCAACGGGAGTTCGGCGCTCAGCGCCAAGGTGGGCTTGCCGGTCACGGTGCTGAACATCAGGCCGCTATTGAAATAGAATTCGTCGCGCGCCGCGACGTCGAACCCGCCGGTGCCTTTGCCAACGGCCAAGTGGGATTGTTCGAAATGCAGCAACTCGCCCGTATGGCGATCGAAAACGGCGGGCACGGTCAAGCCTCCCGCCACGATCAGATGATCCCGCAGCAATGCCAAGTAACCTTGTGGGGCGACGCCGCCGAACGCATCCGCGCCGCCGTGTTGGTGCAGATTGTAGATCGCTCCGCTTCCGCTGTTCGTCCAGATCGTCTCTCCCGACTGGGCATCGACGCAGTGGAGGAAGATGCCCATGAACGGCCAGATGCCCGCACCAAAGTACACGCGTCCGTCAGCCACGACCGGTGCGCCGCGCACGGGCCACGACGAAATCAACCGGCCGTTGCCCAGGATCGTTCGGTCATCGGGACCGCCTCGAATCTTCCAAACCAATCGGCCTTCGTTGGCATTCACGCAGTAAAGAAATCCATCGTCTGAACCGAAGTAAACGCGATCACCTTCGCCAGCAGGGGCGAAGCGAATCGGTCCGTCGGCATAGAAACGCCATTGTTCCTCACCCGTCTCCGTGTCGAACGCGGTGATGCGATCCTCGACCATCGACGGCACGATGATCCGTTGGCCCAGCACGATCGGCTGGTAGGTAGCATCGAACTCCAATTTGCCGCGATAATCCTGTTCGCGCGGCCAAGCCGGCACGGGTGTTCCCAGATCGCGCGTCCATTGCAAATGCAGTTTGGCGGGCAGTTCGGTCGTGACCGCATTACTGCGACCCGCATCGCCTCGCCACATCGGCCAGTCAGCGGCGCGAGCCAACTCGGTCAACGCCATCACTCCACAAAGAATTGGCAGACAGATAACCGTTTGGCGTACTATGCGGGTCATGACACTCTCTTTCAGCGGGACTGATTGTAGCTCGACTATCGGCTTTCTAGTTTAACCGATCCGCACGAAGCTCGCGCATTGTTCGTGTGATAATCGCGTGCGCGCGTCGAAGTGAATCTTTCCGAACGTGGTTAAGCGTACCTCGACGCTACGGTTAACGGAACAGTGCAGACGATCGCACGCCGCCCCGTCGAGCGACTCCACATCGCCTTTTGACGGGGCGGCGCGGTTGGTGCCGGGAATCGGCGAAGTGAAGTAGGAGTAACCATGAATGGCGAAATCGCGGAAATGCAGGAATGGCTCGATCTCCTGAAGAAGCGACTGCGTTTCGCTTTAATCGAGGAACAGACGCGGACTGACCTTGAAATGAGAGGCCAGCTTTCGAACGTGATCGACGGTTAACGAACGCTCGCCTCGAAGAATCTTTGATCCCATGCTCGCGTGGACGTCCAACAACCTCGCTAAGTCCGAGGCATTCATCGCGTTTTCTGCTAACAGATGCTTGAGCGACTCCAGCCCACTGATGTCCGATGTTTCAATCGCGTGATGCTCGGTCTCGTAGGCTTGCACCAGTTGCACCAAAGTCTCCAAATACACGGCCTGCCCCTTCGTCGCCTTGGCAACCGCCATCAGTCGGTCGATCACTTCCAGCGTATTGGCGTATTGCGCGTCGTCCTGGATCGCCTGGGGAGGCATCATCTGGCGTGTCCTGTAAGCAGGTCCATTAGCCGTCAGCACGTTCATTCGCGTCGAGCCATGCCTGGAGGTCCGCGAGCGAGCGAAAATCGAGCAGCGACTCGCCGAGCGCGGACATTTGCTCGAACGGCAAGCGGTGGACACGCTGCTGAACTTCTTTGGGCAGCGGCCCACAGAGTTTGGCAAGCGTCTTCAACAAGACCATCGCCCCGCCTACAGCGATTCCTTCAGCTTTGCCTTCTGCTATGCCTTCTGCTTTGGCAAGACGTTCCACGGATGTTACGTACGGCATTTGTAAACTCTCCTCAAGTTGATCGAGTTCCTGTTTGAATCGTTCGGTCAGATCCTCGCGCAGATGCATCATCCAGTCGATGATTCGGAATAACTCCCGCACATCTTCCGCATTATAGCCCAGGTTGTAAAGATTTCGCACCAGTTGCCACTTGGCCTGGTAGCGGCCTTCCGGATCGCTGGCCGTGCGGAGCGCCGCGATCTGGGCTCGTGCGATCTGGACCGGCAGTGATTGATCGTGTTGCCAGTCCGAGTCCAGGCGGTCGGTCAACTTGCAAACGGGGAACCGCGTGCGGCTCTCGAAATCAGCCAACCGGAACAGGTCTTCGTTGGGCAACCAGCCTTCGCGCAAGTCGGCCAGGACGGCCAATGTCACGACACGCTGTTTGAAGATCCAAAACAGACCGCTGTTGTACAGCGCCAGCCGCTCGGCAAAGTCGGACTCATACGACGTTTGAACTTCCAGGTGCAAAAGGATCCATTGCGGCTGGCCGGATCGCAGCCGCACTTGGACCAACAAGTCCACCGTACGATTTCGCTGACCGACCTGACCGAGGATTTGACTCAGTTCTTTGTCAGACCACTGTGGCGGATGTTGCCAATCGACGGTTTGTGCGGCGGCGGGAAAATACTTTTCCAGCAGCTCTCGAAAGTGGCCTCGCAGAGCGTCCTTCCAGGCCCCGTCATAGTCGCTGTCGTGTGGCGAAGGTTGTCGCGGCGACGTTTCGCTCATGGTAGCGGTTCTCCACAGGTTCTCGCTGCGCGACTGGATTGCAACCGGTGCCCGCGTAATGTAAGGCCCCGATCGCATTAACGCAAATCAAGGTGTGAGCGACGACCTCGGGCGCTGGCTGCCGGAGCCAAGATGCGTTGCCTTTGGTCGGACTTGAAATTGTTGCACAGGCGACAAGCGAGCCAAAGATTGTTTTCGACGCTCGCGCCGCCTTGGCTGCGAGGCTCGATATGCTCGATTTCCAGAGTTCCAAGAACTAGGTTCTGCGGGCTCAAACAGTAGCCGCAACGATTACCGGCACTGTCTCGGATGCGCTGCCGGAGCTGCTCGGAGATGTGCTGGCTCACGACGCCAGCGGCTCCCGCAACCCGCGGCGAACAGCTTCGCGTAGGGCCATGGCCTTGCGCAACAGGCATTCCTGGTAACTGAACATTAGTCCTGTAGGTCATGCTTCGCATGACGGAATGGATCGTAATGTCGGATCCAGGTCGGTTATGCATCTCGCAGCTTGCTAAGGTTAAGATCGTCGTCCGTCACACAGAGCGTGACCTACCTAACTACCTAACTCAGTCACTCAGTCAGTCACTCAGTCACCCATTCCCCCCAGACCGATGTTTCCGACTTCGGACGAACCGAATGCCTGGAGGTGGTGTGGTCTTTACGGCTCCGCCACGCCACTCGGGCTGGTTGATCGAACCCCACTCAAGACGCGACTCCGCAACCTGCAGCAGGGCAACATCCTTGCGAAAGTCCGATTCGAGCTTATCAATGGCCAATTTGAAGTCGTCAAGCAGCACGCCTGTATGGACGAAGACGAAATCGTGCTCTCTCTCCAGGTGTTCACCACGCGCATCAACAGTTTTCGACATGAAGCAGGCGACGTTCATTGAATTGTGGGCCAGCGAGTTTCGCAAGCTCCACAAATCTTCCTTCACATTTTCGTATGTCGGCCCAAGGCGCGATAGAAAGTATTTGAATCTATCGCCTACCCCTGCATCCGGGTTGGTGTGGATTAGCTTGCCAAGCCCGTCGACCGACCCGAATATCAGCATCGCGGCCGCAAAGCAATTGTCTGCAACGCCACTTGTCTCCAACGGATTGATTACATAACGCCGAACCACTCCCAGAAACTCGTGAGTGCGGGAATCGTCATAATCCAAAGGCGGTAGTGACACGAAGTCCTCCGGCAAGCCTTACCGACAGGCTGCTGGCGTTGGGTCTAAGCCGCCAACATGACGCGTGGAGCCCGTCAGCCGGATCGCATGCTTAGCCCTTTGTGCTGGTGTCGGGTAAAGACTGTGGTACAGTACTTTCATGACGTCGGCGATGATCTATGGCAGTCCGACCGCGCAGTTTGGCTCTGCGATCGCCAGAGATGTAGGCCGTCTTGTCTCTTCTCGGCGAGCGCTGACGAACTGAACGTCACGAACCTTGAACGCTAAAGCAGCCGAACAATTCAAAATCGGATTGGTTCAGCGATAAGATCGAGCTGATTCCCGCTGCGTGCAACGTCGCGGCGAGCTGCGTATCCAATAGCCGCTTGCGTCCAAGCCGGTGTTGCCGCATCCAGGCGAAGAATTGCGTGATGCTGTCAGCGCTGGGCAAGACCTGTACGGTCTCGGCGGCGTTCCAGAGTTGCTCGGCACGATCAAGTGCGTCATTCATCGTCAGAGGAGCCTCGCAACGCCTTGGATCGGTCACGATGTGAACGAACTCGGCCAGCACTTGAGGCGCGAGGGCGAATTAATCGCCGCCTTGATGGAGTGAATGCAGCAGTTGGCAAGCGGCGGCGTGCCGCGAATGCGAAGCCAGTTCCACGGCGACCAAAAACGACGTATCAACTCCGTGAATCATCCAGCATCTCTCCGAGCAGATCGCCGTCGCTGGTCAGTTCCTGAAAGCGGCCGACGTCCAATGGCGGGAGCGACAGCCAACTTGGTCGCTGCCGCGGAAACTGCACCGGCGTAACTTCGACCGGTGTTTCGTCCGGCCAGTCTACCTGTGAAGTCAGTTCGAGACGCCCATTGCGATAAATGGCGGTGGCAGCATTCATTCCGAATTCTCCGCTTCGAATCAGTCACGGACATTGTACCACGTCGATCCAGTTGGATGCGGATCTGAACCAGATCACTCGTGGAAATTGCCGCCGAGCGTCCAACAAAGGCCCTTTCCCTCGGTCGTTGGTAATTCTCCGCACTGAAAGGCGTTGCGAGGCCAATCCAAGCCGCGACACCAACCTGGCAAACTGACGCTTCGATCAACGTCCGACACCACTGTCCGAATGTGGTGAGCTAACGCAGGGTCTCGCAGTCAATAACTTTAGAGTGCGTGCGACTTGTCGCCGCTTTCCCATTTTGGGGCAGCCCCTTTTGCGATGGCGGTCGTCGCGTGGCAAAAAGTACCAAAGCGGTGACGAGTCCCCGCAGTCCATAGGGGGACAGCCATGGTACCGGGCGATGGCTGCTTTAGTCGTTCACTTCGGTCTCGAGGAAGCGGGCCAAGCTGTGGAAATCACTGCCGATTTCGATGTAACGCACCTTGGTGATGAGGGTGTCGGGATCGACCAGCTTCGAGAACGGTTCGTAGTGCAATTCGAGTTGTCCTGAAATCGACACCATCACACCGTCCAGTTTCTCTTGCACCAGCGCTCGATAGGCACCGACACCAAGCTGACTGCCGAGCATGACGTCAAATGCGTTCGGTTGCGCGCAACGTGCCTCGTAGCCCAATTGCACGCCATTCACCTTGCGACTCTGGCCAGTGGCTAGTTTGTACGCCTTCGCCACGAGGACCGCGAACATCTTGCCCAGTTCCACCTGCGAAATCGAAATGTGGCCGTGATCGTCTCGAGGAATTCCCTCCAAGTACTTGGCCGGAAGATACTCGGCCAAGCCTTCGGCAATGACGATCACACCATACTGTTTGCCTTCCTTTTCGCGAGCCAGGATCATGCGGACGATGCGCTCGACCACCCGTTCGACGTTCATGATCTTGCGTTGTTGGACTTCTCCCGTGGCTGAATCGGAACACTCTTCGATGGAGGCGTAGTCACCCGTAATGTCCTCGACACTGATCACCAGCGATGCTTCGCCGGCAATCGCGGCACCGTATCCAAGCCAGCCGGCGCTGCGGCCCATGACCTCGGTCAAGAAGTAAGCCCGTCCCGCTTCCGCGTCATGGAGTAGGTTGCGAATCTCGGTGGCCAGGGTATCCACGGCGGTGAAGAAACCAAACGTGAAGTCGATGCCGTGATAGTCGTTATCAATCGTCTTGGGCAGATGCACGATCGGAATGCGTTTCGCCTCGGCAGGCAAGCGATCCTGGAACATCTTGAACTTGTTCGCGGTCTTCAAAGTGTCGTCGCCACCAATCGATATGAGTGCGTCGACGTCCAACGAGCACAACGCGTCGTAAGTTCGGCGCAGCGCGGCAATCTTCTCGGGATCGTCGAGGTGGGATGGATGCGAAACGCTCTTACCGGGATTGGCCCGCGCGGTGCCGATCAGAATGCCTTGTGAGTTTCGAGTCCGCTTCAAGACCTTGTGGTCGAGCTGGACATAATCGCGTCCTGCCTCCAGCGGGCGTTCGGGCGTGTAGTCGATGAGGCTGGAATATCCGTGCAGGATGCCCAGCACTTGAATATCGTTACGCAGAAAGGAGACGGCGCAGGTAGAGATGACCGCGTTGGCCGCTGGGGCTGGTCCACCCGCGAACAGAATGGCGACGCGTTTGAAGGTGGAAACGGATTTCGCGGGACGTTTCAGCGTGTTGGCCATGGATCAGCCCTCCAAAGTCTTGCCGGGCGGCGGTTCGTAATTTTAATTAGCGATTCTAGGGAGCGGGGGACGAATCGCCAAGGACCACTGCTTCGCCCAGGAATGCTGGCCCAATAGTGCCGCAAAATTCACGACTAACAACGCTCACGAAATAACTTCCCCGTTTTCCTAGCGATCATCACGGCGGAGCGTGATGGCTACTTTGGATCATCACGGCGGAGCGTGATGGCTACTTTAGATTTGAGGAAGTTATTTCGTGAGCGTTGCTTACGGACTGAGAAACACCCGCTCGACGAAGCTCGTGTCGACGCGGCCTTCCGCGAACTCGAGATGTTGCAGGACTTGCTTGTGGAATGACGCCGTCGTCGCGATCCCCTCAATCCGCAATTCGTCGAGCGCTCGGATCATGCACGCGATCGCCTTCGCGCGCGTGGGCTGATGCACGATCAACTTCCCGATCATCGAATCGTAGTACGGTGGCACCACATAGCCGGAGTGGGCATGGGAATCAAACCGAACACCAAAGCCGCCCGGAACGAACATTTGCGTGATCTTACCGGGACACGGCTGGAAGTTGCGAGCGGGGTTTTCCGCATTGATGCGGCACTCGATCGCGGACCCGCGTTGGACGATCTGATCTTGGGTGAACGGCAAGGGCTCGCCGGCGGCAATCGCGATCTGAGTCTGAATTAAATCGATGCCCGTGACCATCTCGGTGACCGGATGCTCGACTTGGATGCGAGCATTGACTTCGATGAAGTAAAAGTTGTTCTGCTGGTCGACGATGAACTCGACGGTACCGGCATTCGTGTACTTGCAGCTTTGAATCAAACGTACCGCCGCTTCACACATCGCCGCACGAGTCTCATGCGGCAGGTTCGGAGCGGGGCTCTCCTCGATCAGCTTTTGATGCCGTCGCTGGGTCGAGCATTCGCGTTCCCAGAGATGGACGGCATTACCATGGTGATCGGCGAGGATTTGAACTTCGACATGTCGCGGCCGCTCGATGTACTTTTCCAAATAAACACCAGCGTTGCCGAACGCAGCTTGAGCTTCGGTTTGAGCCTGCTGGATCGCGGTCTTGAGCACCAATTCGTTGCCCGCCACGCGCATCCCTTTCCCGCCGCCACCCGCCGTCGCCTTGATCAGCACGGGATAACCAATCTCGTGGGCAACGCGCACCGCATCCTCTTCGGATGTCAATAAACCGTCGCTTCCGGGGACCACGGGCACATTCGCTTGACGAGCAATGGCACGCGCTGTGTTCTTGTCCCCTAGCATCTCCATGGCTTCGGGCGACGGGCCGATGAAATCGATCTTGCAACTGCGACAGACTTCGTTGAAGTGCGAGTTCTCGGCCAGGAAGCCGTAGCCGGGATGAATTGCTTCGACATTCCCGATTTCCGCGGCGCTGATGACTTGATCGATCTTCAGGTAGCTTTGAGCCGATTTGGCGGGTCCGACGCAATAAGCTTCGTCGGCCAAGTCGAGGTAGGCGCTGCCGCGATCTCCCTCGCTGTAGATCGCGACGGTTTCGATGCCCATTTCGCGACACGCGCGAATCACCCGGAGTGCGATCTCGCCCCGGTTCGCTATGAGAATGCGTTTATACATGAGCGACGATCCTGATTGTCAGCCTGGAAAGGATGACGTACTCATTCGCTATGAGAAGGCGTTTATACATGAGCGACGACAGTCGAGAATCGAGAGCCGATCATTTGCCGGACGGTTGAAAGGCGACGCTTGGCGGGAGACACACCAGCGTCTCAGCCCTCGACTCTGTTCCTTATCCTTTCGTGTCGACCTTGAACAAGGGCTTACCAAACTCAACGGGCTCTTCGTCCTGGACCAGAATCGCGACGACGCGACCTGCCACCTCCGCCGGAATCTCGTTGAAGACCTTCATGGCTTCGATGATGCAGATGACTTTGTCCGGATCGACGTGATCGCCCACCTTTACGTAGGGCGCAGATTTGGGGTTCGGCTTCAGGTAAAACGTGCCCACCATCGGGCT